>JBBRFJ010000075.1:0-14102 GCA_038224475.1 Burkholderiales bacterium | reverse complement strand
CAACAAGGTGGTGTGGAAATGGGATTCGACGGAAGCGTTTGGGAATAATGCGCCGAATGAGAACCCGAGTGCGCTGGGGACGTTCAAGTACAACTTGCGGATGCCGGGGCAGTACTTTGATCAGGAGACGGGGACGTTTTATAACTATTTCCGGGACTATGATTCGTCAATCGGGCGGTACATCCAATCTGATCCGATTGGGTTGGATGGGGGTTTGAACACGTTCGCCTATGTGGGTGGAAAACCGCTTGTTTATAGCGATCCAAAAGGTTTGTTTTTCCCGTTGGATTGCTACAGCTGTTTTAAGAAGCTAAAACAATATAACGACATTATCCAAACGTGTCGTAAGTCATATGACAGGTATTGCTATAACCAAGATGGCTCTCGAGACGAAAAGCGCTGGATGAATTTCCTACAACTTTATGGTGCTGGCTCCGATAGTACGGCGATTCTCAACTGCGCTCAGCTAATGACGATTCAAGTTTACGGAGCAAATTACATGAGTGGTTTAGGATCGTGTCAAGGATGCTCTTTAGGGCCAACCCCTCGTCGATAGTTAAGGATCAGCCGATATGAAATTAAGTCTTCGAATCTTAGCTGCTTGTATTTTGGTGCCCGGTTTATTTTTTGGTGGCATCACTACTTGGCGCATTTTTGATGCGACATCTCGTGAAGCTGCCTCAAGCAATCTGCTTGTTGGTGCAAGAACAGCCTTGGAAAAAGGCAATCGATCTGAAGCTATATTTATGTCTGGCTCAGCGGTCTCATTAAATCCTTCAGCCTTTGTTCTACTTGCTGCAGGTGATGTGTTGATAGATGCGAGTGAACGAAGCCTCGCTAGAGACATACTCATTCGAGCCTTAAACGAAGCAACCTCGAATGATCCAAAGCTAGAGTTTGCTGTTAAGGCCGCGTTAGATCGTGCTGCTCAAAGCGAAGGTCGCAAGTCGTCTTCTTAGCTCGTAAGTTGGCAAGTTTCATCTGCCCAACACCGGTGATGAATTAAGCAACGGGGTCAGTAAGCGTAGCCCAGCCAAGCGCAGCGCCGCCGCGAAATCGTCCACCTGATATTCGTTTCAACGACAAAAACTTATCCATCAAACCCTAATATCCATGCGGTATTTGAAGCATTTTTGCTCTGAAAAGCACGCCAGTATTAGGGTTATAGTCGTCACGACTGCCCTCAAAACCTATCGCGAATACGCCCCGCAGGAAGTCCCCTTGAGGGACGACCTCGACGGCAGACTGATTCGCTGGGAGCTCAAGCGACAACAGGGTCAGGTCTTGCCTCTTGCCTATCTCACATTATCATGCAATCATTCAGCCATGTCTCGTCCTCTAAGAATCGAATTCCCCGGCGCGGTCTATCACGTCACCTCGCGTGGCGACCGTCGCGAAGCCATCTTCGACGATGACCAGGATCGACATGCCTTCCTGAGCGTGATCGCCCAAGCAACCGAGCGCTTCGATGCCGCGATTCTGGCCTACTGCCTCATGGATAACCATTACCATCTGGTCATCCACACGCGCCGTGGCAATCTTTCCCGCTTTATGCAACAGCTCAATGGCGTTTACACACAGATCTACAACCGCCGTCATAGCAAAGTCGGCCATCTTTTCCAAGGCCGGTTTAAAGGGATCCTGGTTGACGAGAGCGCCTACCTATTGGAAGTCTGCCGTTACGTCGATCTAAACCCGGTGCGCGCGCGCATGGTGCGTGATCCTGCCAACTGGCGCTGGAGCAGCTATAACGCACACATCGGCGCACACATCGACGCACACATCGACGCGCAAACTGGCAAGAGCATCTCACCGGCTTGGCTTGATACACCGGCGGTGCATGGCTATCTGCTGGGTCGTGATGCCGCCACGCCAGCTGACCGGCGCCGAGCCGGGTCGCGTTACGCCGCGCTGGTAGCTGCCGGTAAGGGTGCCAAGCTATGGGACGAGGCACTGACGCAGCAGATTTACTTGGGTGACGCAGGATTCATCGAGCGGATGCAGGCGCTAATGGAAAAAGATTCGAGTAGTGCAAAGGATATTCCCCGCGCCCAACGCGCTACGCAAGCCAAGCCAATCGACTATTATCTAAAACGAAACAAAGATCGTGACGCCGGTATCCGCGATGCGGTAACGAAAGGTCAACATAGCATGACGGATGTGGGCAAGGTGTTAGGCTTAACGGTATCGCGAATTAGCCGAATTGTGAAAGCGGGAACAAATTATGTGGGCAAAGAGGCAAGAGGCAAGGCCTGACCCCGATGGGACTGTGGGCAAAGAGGCAAGAGGCAAGGCCTGACCCCGATGGTGACCCCGATGGGACTGCGATGGGGAGACCCGATGGGGAGACCCCGATGGGGACCTGCTGACCCCAATGGGTGACCCAGTACAGCATGGCGAGTACAGGCTAAACTTTGTACAAGCTGAATCTTATTAAACGTAAAAGAAACTGCGATGTCAGAACCCGTATATGATTTTGAATGGGATACGATTAAAGCAACATCTAATTTGAAGAAACACGGCGTTACGTTTGAGCAGGCGACGTCTATTTTTTTGGACCAACTATCGTTAACGGTTTTTGATGCAGAGCACAGCGAATACGAGGAACGTTGGTTCACACTTGGATATTCGATTGACGGTAAATTGTTAGCCGTTGCGCACACCTATCGCGCGAGTAGCTTAAGCGGTGTCAAAATACGAATTATTTCGGCGCGGCCAGCAACCAAACAAGAGCAACGATTTTATGCAGATGAACCGCGCTAAGGTGAACCCATGAACACCAAAACCGATCAGCCACAAAACGATGATGACATGCCAGCAGAGATTGATTTTTCCAAAGGCGTTCGCGGCAAGTTTTATCGCGCCAATGCAACCTTAAACCTACCGGTCTATCTGGATGCCGAAGTGCAGGATTATCTTTCAGCAATCGCGACAAAAAAAGGCGTGCCGCTTTCTGTTTTGGCGAACGATCTTTTGAAGCGCGAAATCGGCATTATTGAGATGCTCAAGTAAGGCAATAAAATCGTCTACACCTTAGACAACATCGGCAACCGCATCAAAGAAGAAGCCTTCGATCCCACCGGCGCATTGCCCGGAGCTGCACCCGTGTTTTCGACGCACTCAACCGACAGTATTGGGTCTACCCTTGAATTTGTGGATGAAAAGGCGACATGTCAGAGCCGAGCAGCGTTCATTGCCAAACCTTCAAACCCCAAGAGCCACACCTTCAACAGGCAGAAATGCCATGCTTACTTTCAATGGGCAAGCTACTGGGCTAGCCTAAAAGCGTCTACCAAACCCTACCATCTATGCGGTGTTTGGAGCACTTATGACTCATAAAGCACGTCTGTCGGCGATTCATAGAAAAATATAGAAGCCCAATAAAAAAGCCCGATTTCATTCGGGCTTTTTTTATTGCCAACAACTATGTGCGGCGAAAAATCTACTCCAGCTTGATACCCTTCTTCACCACAATCGCCTTCATCTTGTCGTATTCAACTTTAATGTCTTTGGCAAATTCAGCGGGGGTACTTCCGACCGGGTCGGCGCCTTGTTGGGCCAGTTTTTCTTTGGTCGCCGGATTGTTAATCGCTTTTACCGAGGCGGCATAAAGCTTATCGACGATTTCTTTTGGGGTTTTTGCAGGAACCACCATGCCGTACCATGCGGGGTCGTTTACGTCCGCCATGCCGAGTTCCGCGAAGGTCGGGATATTCGGGTAAGCCGCCAAACGTTTCGGCGCAGCGACCGCGAGCAACCGCAGCTTACCGGCATCAATCTGCGCTTTTGAAGAGGGCAGGTTATCAAACAACACCGGCACCTGGCCGCCGACCACATCAATCACCGCCGGGCCTGCACCTTTGTACGGAATATGCGTCATATCGGTGCCGCTGGCAGACATGAACAGCTCGCCCATCATGTGGCCGATGCCCGCCGTGCCGGAGGTGGCGAAGGAATATTTATTCGGATTTTTTTTCAGCAGCTCAACAAATTCCTTGAAGTCATTGGCAGGCACGGATGGGTGAACCGCCAATACGTTCGGCACGGCGACAAATTTCGTGACCGGAATAAAATCCGTAAAGTTGTTGTAGGGAATACGCGAATTCGCGGCGGGATTTACCGCCATCGTCGAGACGGTGGCGACGCCGAGCGTGTAACCATCCGGCGCTGATTTTGCGACCACATCAGCGCCAATGGAGCCGCCGCCGCCGCCACGGTTTTCGACGATGACGGTTTGCCCCAATTCTTTCGACAATTGATCGGCCACGATGCGGGCGACGATATCCGTCGTGCCGGCAGGTGCAAACGGAACGATGAGCTTAATGGGTTTATTCGGATATTGCGCTGCTGCCACGCCCGACAGCAACGCGATGCTCGCGCCTAGTACAAATAACGATTTACGAATCATGTTTATCTCCTCGTTGTTATAAAAAAATCAAACCTGTCTGACCTAAAACTCTTCTATGTTACCTGCGCGTATTTAAAGTGCAGACGTTTGTGCCTTGGTTTGTACCTTGATTTGTACCTTGATTTCTACCTTATTAAAGCTCAGGCGATGATCAAGGTACCAGCACGGTTGATCCCGTGGTCTTTCTGGCTTCCAGATCGCGGTGTGCCTGTGCCGCTTCTTTCAGCGGGTAGGTCTGATTGATGTCGATTTTTACAATCCCGCGTCCCACCACATCGAACAGTTCATTCGCGGTCGCGACTAATTCCTCGCGTTTTGCCACGAAAGTGTCCAAGGTGGGGCGGGTTACAAACAGCGACCCTTTTGCGGCCAGTAAACCCAAATCGAGCGGTTCAACTTTTCCGGACGCATTGCCGAATAATGCCACCGTCCCCAGCGGGCGCACACAATCCAGTGATTTTAAGAAGGTGTCTTTGCCGACGCCGTCATAGACCACATCGCATTTTTTGCCGCCCGTGATCTCGGCCACCCGAGCCACAAAATCTTCGGTGGTGTAATTGATCACATGATGGCAACCCGCCTCGGTGGCGATGGCGGCCTTGGCCGCGCTGCCGACGGTGCCGATGACCGTGGCACCCAGATGGCGCGCCCATTGCGAGACGATCTGGCCAACGCCGCCGGCCGCTGCGTGAAATAAAATCGTAACGCCGGGTCCGACTTTAAAAGTGCGTCGCAGCAAATATTGGGCGGTCATCCCTTTTAACATCATCGAAGCAGCCTGTTGGTCGCTGACGTTGTCGGGAACTTTGACAACGCGTTCTGCCGGCATCAAACGCGCTTCGGCGTATGAGCCGATGGGAGATGAGGCATAAGCCACTCTATCGCCGACGCTAAAACCATCAACGTTTGCCCCGATGGCTTCAATTACACCGGCACCTTCGCGCCCGAGCACGGTGGGCATCGGAATCTTGTACATGCCGGTGCGGTGGTAGGTGTCGATATAGTTCAGACCGACCGCGGTATGCCTGATTCTCAATTCGCCCGGTCCCGGCGCACCGACCTCAACGATTTCCCATTTCATCATTTCGGGGCCGCCGTGTTCGTGAATTCTGATCGCGTGGACAGGAGTATCTGGGTAGGTGGCGGAATTCGTCATGTTTTTCCTTGGAGAGTGTTGTGTTCGAGAATGAAACCTTGAAGCGTCGCGAGCTTCGCCGCGCGGATCGCGTTCGGAATATCTACAGGCATTACTTTAGCCGCAATCTCGCCTTGATTCATTGACCGCAATCGACTGAATGCTGCTCTTAAATATTGACTACCCAACTCCGCGTCGGGATGGATGCAAGAACATGCGAGAAGCCAATCGTTGAACCGATCAGGGCGGCGCAGCGCATCGACGCCATCGAACAGCGCCAGCAATTGTTCAGCGCCGATCGCAGGTGCTGCCGGTAAGTGTGAATGCCATCGTGCAACCATCAGCGCAAAATCCCGGCAGTCCGCCGGCACGCGCAGACGTGCGCAGATCGCGCGGATGAGGCTGAGCAATGTTGGTTGATCCTCGACAGCGAGGCTCATTTTGTACGTTAGATCGTGCACCAAAATAGCAAAACGAATCGGCAGATTAAAACTGTGTCTGGCGGCGAGATCGAGCAGCGGCATGGTGGACGGTTGCGTTTTTGACGAGTTCATCGCCGAGCTAGCGTCGCGGGTGCGCATAAAAAGCGCCTCGACCTCGGGCAGAATTTTGGCCAGCGCGCCACTGGCATGCAGCATCGTGAACATTGCCGACGGTGTGATTTCCATCAGGCCGCGTGCAAGCTCCTGCCATACGCGTTCCGGCACCAAATGGTCAACTTCACCGCTTGCGACCATCGCGCGCATCAGCTCCAGGGTTTCATCGGCGACGCGAAATCCCAGCGATTGAAAGCGCGCCGCAAATCGCGCCACGCGCAGGATGCGCACGGGATCTTCGCTGAAGGCTGCACTCACATGCCGCAATACTTTTTGCGCCAAATCATGCGCGCCGCCGTAGGGGTCGATCAGGGTGCCATCATCTGCCTTGGCCATGGCGTTAATGGTGAGATCGCGTCGCTTGAGATCGTCAATCAGCGTTACATCCGGGGTGGCATGAAACGCGAAGCCGGCATAGCCGGGCGCGGTCTTTCGCTCGGTCCGGGCCAGCGCATATTCTTCATTGGTTTCGGGGTGTAGAAACACCGGGAAATCAGCGCCCACTGCGCGATACCCGGCATCAATCATCTGCTGTGGCGTGGCACCCACAACCACGTAATCCCGATCTTTTACGTCGAGTCCCAACATCGCATCGCGTACTGATCCCCCGACCGCATAAATTTTCATCATTCAGAACCAGATCTCAAACTCTTTGACAGTAGGGCGGTTCAAGACAAAAATGCTCCGAAAACCCTGCCAATGCTAGAGTTTTAATTCTGTTTTTTTGAAGGCTAGTTCGGTAGGATGTTTCAGGCAAAGTGTTTGCTCCATCTCAAAAAATGCCAAGCGAGGCAAGTTCGAAGCAGCCTTGGGTTCAAGGCTTCGGCGGTGCGCCAACCGGCGGTTGATAAGGCTCATCATCAGCGACAAACTCGGTCTCCCGCAGTGCGTCCTCGATCCATTGCGCCACGCTACTCGCTGCTTTAAGTGCAGCGCAATAGGCGAGGGTATCCGCCGCGAGCGCGGGCTGGTAACTTTGAAATCGCATCACCACCGGCGCGTACATCGCATCTGCCGCTGAAAATTCGCCGTACAAAAAAGGCGATGTGGTTTTAACCCCAAACCGGGTACGCGCCTCACGCCAGACCGCCTCAATGCGGGCAATGTTCTTGGCTACCTCGGGCGTCATGCCGTGGCCGGGAAGGATGCCGCGAATATTCATCGGCATGTTGGTTCGGAGTTCGCGAAAACCGGCATGCATTTCGGCGACGATGCAGCGGGCGTGATTGCGCGCGGCAGCATCGCGGGGCCAGATGGCGTGCTGTGGAAACGCTTCGGCAACGGTCTCGAAAATGGCAGTTGATTCCCAAGTGGATTGACCGGTTTCCGGCTCGCCATTCCATAACACCGGCACCATGCGTGACGGCGAGTATCGCGGTAAGTCCTTGTCCCATTCCGGGCTGTGGAATTTCAACATGACTTCTTCAAACGGGATACCAAATTGCCTGAGCAAAACCCAGGGACGCATTGACCATGAAGAGTAGTTTTTATTGCCAATGACGAGTTTGAGTGACATGACTTTTTCCAGGTTTTATAGTGCAGTGTGTTGCGCGCTGCGTGGACTCTTTTTACCGACTTAGCTCGGCACTTGCGTCGAGCAAACAGTTTATCGACCGGCGCTGTTGCGAAGGTTCTGGTACTTTCCGCGGCCTGAATCCTTGCGCATATAGTCGGTCACCACCGCCTCCATGTCGCTTGCACTGCCAAAAATAGCCGGAAACGGATCGGGCGAAATGTTGGGCAGGCTCATCGAGCGCACGTTATCGCGGGTAATGAGCTTGCCGGGCAGTCTTTCAAACACCGCTGCCTGCAACATCGAAAGTGTGGGCCCCAAACCAATCACCACTCTCTGCTTGCCGGTCAGTGACACCACAAAGTTAATGAGTTGCTCGAGCGTATAAACCTTGGGCCCCACCAAGCGATAGGTTTTGCCAAACGTTTCTGAGCGCGCCAAGCTGTCGGCCACCGCGCGTGCGACATCCTCGACCCAGACGGGTTGAAATTGCGCGTTTGCCGATCCGAGCGGTATCACCGGAAACATTTTGACCAAGCCGACAAACATATTCAGAAACTTATCATTTTTTCCAAACACCACTGAAGGCTGGAACATTGTCACATGTAGCGAGGGATTGGCGTTTGCCACTGCCAACACGTTGGCCTCGCCGCGTCCGCGAGACTGCAAATAAACGCTGGGTCCGTGCGGATCGGCGTTAAGCGCGCTCATCTGGATCAAGCGCGCCACATTGGCTTTCACACAAGTTTCTGCAACCAGTTTGGGGAATTGCGCGTGCTCGCGTTCGAAATCGCCGTGCAGAATCCCGATTAAATTAATCACCGCATCATGCTCTTTTGCCAGTTCCAGCAAGGCGTCGGCGTTATGCACATCCGCCTCGACCACATCGACAGTGGGCAGAATCAGCAAATGTTTGCCACGTTCACGCAGCCGCGTCGGCACCGTCACAAAATAGCCGCGCGAGGTTAATTGATCCGCTACTGATGCGCCAATAAAACCTGTGCCGCCGAGTAATAAAACTTTTTTTATATTCATGGAATGTCGTTAAATTTTAATCAAGGCGCGGCATTGAGTACGGTGGTGCCGCCGACACTGGCGTTGCTACCGGCACTGCCCGAGCTCAAATTTAAAACCGCGCCGGAAGCAGAATTCGAAGCGGAACCGCGCGCCGGCACATTGCCCATCATTTCTTTCAGGCTGACTTTAGCGGCACCGATTTGCCGTGCGTAAAACCACGCATTGGTCATGACCTTCTTAACGTAGTCACGCGTCTCGGCAAATGGAATGGTTTCTGCATAAATTGCGCCTTCAAGCGGCACCTCAGCACGCCAGCGACGGGCACGCCCCGGGCCCGCGTTGTAGCCTGCAGTGGCGAGTACCGGGTGACCCAGGTCATCGAGCACATGACGAAGGTAGTAGGCGCCGAGGTTCAAATTGGTCGGCACGTCAGTGACTCGATCCATTGGTAAATTTTTCATGCCGACGCGGCTTGCAACCCATTTTGCCGTGGCTGGCATCAGCTGCATCAAACCCATTGCGCCAACGCGCGAACGGGCGTCGGCCATAAAGCGGCTTTCTTGCCGAATCAGGCCGTACATCCATGCTTCATCAAGCTGATTGGCGCGCGCCTGAGTTTGCATATCGGCGCGATAAGGCATCGGAAAACGCTGCGTGAAATCATGCACGACCGAGGTGCGGTCAGCCGCATTGATCGCGCGATCAGGAATGTTGGCTTGCCGCGCAATTTCAGCCGCCGCGAGCAAATCCTGGTCACTCATATTGCGAATCGCGTAATACCATTCGCGCACGCCTTCGGTTTTCATTTCAAGCCGATACAACGCCAGCGCACGGCGAATCGCGGGCACACTCAAGAGCCGTTCCAAATCGATTCGAGTGGGTTTGTAGCCCTGCCAACTGGGTGCAATTGGCGCACCCAACTCTTCCGATGCAAGCACCCCATAAAAACTATTCTCACGCGCCAGCAAGACGCGGATCGGCTTGGCGGCATCCATGTTGCCTGCCTGAGCATAGGCGCGCGCCTGCCAGTAGCGCCACGCACTATCGCGCCGTTCGCCGGCCGACATCGCGTCAATTGCCAGACCTACTGTGTTCCAATCACCTGCGCGCAAGGCGGCACGCGCTTTCCAGCCCGCCTGTGTGTCATTCAACTCGAATGGGGGGGCTGAGGCAGCGGATGTTGCCGAGGTAGAAGAACGACGAAACCACGCCAAAGCATTCGCGTCGTGTTGCATGGCGCCATATTGACCCACTTGAGCCCAAGCGTATGCCTGATCAGCCGGCGAAAGGGTCTTGCCGTGTAGTTCCAGCAGCGCGGCTGCGCGAGCGGCTTCGCTTCTGGCCAAGCGCGTGACCGCAAACAAAAAAACTTCCACCGACTGCGGTGACTTTGCGTTGATTTTTTGGCCATTCAAGTATTTTGCAGGGTCAGCGCCGGCGCTCGCAACCGCGCGATCAAAAGTGGCTGAAAACTGCCCTGAATCGGCGGCAAAAGTCGCGCTGCGGCGGGCATCGTTCGGTTGGTTGGCTTCAAACGCGCGGCGTACCCGTGGCCACACGTTTTCGTTCGCAATCACGGTGGCGTCGAAGGCCGCTTGAAATGCTGCGTAGCAATTCTCGGATGAATTTTTGCCGGCTAACCAAGCGGCTTTCATTTGCGATTTTGCCTGCGCGATATTTTCTTTTTCCAGATCATTTTGCGGTTTCTGGGTGAGCAGATAGCGCCACTGATGGCAGCTTACTTCGCTGTCTTCAGCGTTAAGTTTCACGAACTCGGGCTCAAACTGATCCCATGCATCAAGCGCGCCCAACACTTTTAACCAATCACGGCGCAGCGTATCTGCCAGCGGTGTTTCCTGATTGGCGTTCAGAAATGCACTGATTTCATTGGCGCGCCCGACCGCAAAAAATCCAGCCGTTGCCCCGCCGTTCTGGCGCGACAAATTGGCGCTTAACCACCAATAGTCCGCATAAGCCGAAAGCGGATGGCTGGACTTTGAGATTGAGAGGCGTGCGGCGTCTAACGCCGCCAGGTCGCGCCGCTCAAAAGCAGCACGTGCGGCAATAATATTTTTGTCCGCATTCAATGGCGCCGGATTGGCAATGGAGAGCAGGAGTGGTGCGCCTTGAAGTGGTCGCGAAGAATCTAATGCGTTGTTTGAAGGCACGGTGTTCGATGCCGCGACATTGACTTGGACGGCTTTGTCGGCGGCCAAAGCCGGGAAGTTGTTCGCCGTCATTGAAATGACGAAGACAGCCGCGTAGAAAACGAATGGTGACGTTTTGCGTGCCCAGCTGGGAAGTGGTTGCGGTGTTGTTTTTGGCGTTTGACCGCCGACCGCGCCTGCGCCGCCGTTCGCTGCTGTGTAGCTTGTAGAGCGTACTTTCGCGGCGATGTGTTGCAGATCTGCTCTGATTTCGCGTTTCACTTGTTTGAATCCGGTCAAGGTTACGTGAATTGGTTTGTCAATCGTGCCCGTGTGAATGTAGTTTGCAATAACGCGGGATCACGGCAATATTAAAAACAGTGCTTTAATACAACTTACATTTTATAGCCATGCCAAGCATTGTGCGCGCCGATGTATTGCTGTCGAAAGATTTTGGCCAGAAAGGTTTCAACACGCTTTCTCAGCACGCTTGAAATACGACGCCGCACGCAGTTTTGAGGTTACAGCTGACACGTGATAACAGCAACCGAAAGCATATCAACTCGAGTAACTCGAAATTTATAAAAGCGATGATGCATGAATTTTCTTGACCCACTATTTTGGACTGCGCTGATGACCATCATCGGCGTAAACATTGTTTTGTCCGGCGATAACGCGGTCGTTATTGCGCTGGCATCACGTAGTTTGCCTGCGGACCAGCGCAAGAAAGCGATTTTTTGGGGAAGCGCTGCGGCGATTGTTCTTCGCGTTATCTTGACCGTCTTTGCGGTCAAATTACTGCAGCTGCCCTGGCTGAAGATTGTGGGTGCCTTATTGTTGCTATGGATTGGCGTCAAGTTGTTGATTCCGGAAGATGATGATGCTGATATTGCCGGTCATGAACATCTGGGGTCAGCGATCAAAACGATCTTGATTGCTGATTTGGTAATGAGCCTTGATAACGTTATTGCGGTTGCCGCTGCGGCTAAAGACAATATTGTGCTGTTGGTTCTTGGCTTGACCATCAGCATCCCATTGATTATTTTCTCGAGCACGATTTTGCTGAAATTGATGGATCGGTTTCCAATTATCATTACGATCGGGGCGGCGTTGCTTGGTTTTGTCGCAGGCGATATGTTGATTACAGACCCCGCGACAAAATCTTGGGTGGATCAAAACGCGACGTGGATGCATTATTCAATCCCATTGATTGGTGCGGCGTTTGTTGTCGGTTTGGGTCTGCTACTGGCCAGGCGTCACCATGCCGCATCTGGTGGGGCGACGGCCGCCGCTCACGAGTCAGCCTGACTATGCTTTCGGTCACGTCATCGAATTTTGCGCTTTTACGTTAAGTAGGTGACTCAAGTTGTCAGGCGGCCATGCAGCGTTGATGGATGGCCGTGGACTTCGGCAGTATCAGCAGTTTCGAGACTAATAAAACCCATTTTTGTGATCGGAGAACTCTATGAACGTCGCTTCAACGTCAACACCGCAATCTAAACTTGTACGCAAAATTAACGCCAAATTTCGTTCAAAGTTATTAACCGTCATTGCGGCGGGTATTACTTGCGCACTGGCCATCGGGCCACACACTTTTGCAGGGGCTGCCGAGGCTTGGAAGCCTACCAAGAGCGTTGAATTCGTGGTGCCTGCGGGTACAGGCGGCGGGGCCGATCAGATGGCTCGTTTTATTCAAAGCGTGGTTGCAAAATACAAGCTGATGGATCAGCCGATGATCGTCGTGAATAAGGGTGGTGGTGCGGGGGCTGAAGGCTTTTTGGATGTAAAAGGCTCAGCCAAAGACCCGCACAAAATTATTATTACGCTGTCCAATCTGTTCACCACCCCGCTCGCCACCGGCGTGCCTTTCAACTGGAAAGAATTGACACCGGTGCAAATGATGGCGTTGGATCAATTCGTGCTGTGGGTGAACGCTGAAACGCCGTATAAAACGGCAAAAGACTATACAGATGCGGTCAAAAAAGCCGGACCGTCCAAAATGAAAATGGGTGGTACGGGCTCCAAGCAGGAGGATCAAATTATCACCGTCGCGATCGAGAAGCATAGCGGCGCTAAATTCATTTATATTCCTTACAAAGGCGGCGGTGAAGTCGCGGTGCAACTGGTTGGCAACCATGTGGATTCAACGGTCAATAATCCGATTGAAGCGGTTGAGCAATGGCGCGCTGGCCAGCTTCGCGCGTTATGCGTATTTGATGATGCCGCCATGCCTTACAAGGCTAAAGTGACCAAGGAGCTTTCGTGGGGCGATGTTCCGACTTGCAAGTCGCAGGGACTGGATGTTGATTACCAGATGCTTCGCGGAATTTTTATGGCGCCGGGTGTGACCAAGGAACAGGTTGATTACTATATTGGCTTGTTGAAGAAAGTTCGCGAAACACCGGAGTGGAAAGAGTTTATGGAAAAGGGTGCGTTTGACCAGAAGGCGATGAATGGCGACGAATTCAAAGCATGGCTCACCAAGGAAGAAAAACGTCACGAAACGCTGATGTCTGAAGCAGGCTTTCTGGCAAAAAAATAGTTCGTGTACGAACAAAAAAACCCCGGCCGCTGCCGGGGTTTTGTTTGGGATCGCCATTTAGGAGTTAAATTTGATCCTCGGATGTGTAGGATTTGGTTTAGATCAATGTTTTTAATGCGCTCAACACATCACAATAAGTGAATAACGATTGTGTGATGCCTGCACATAAAACAAAAATGCTATTCAAGCAAAAAATTTCGGAGGAGCAATTCAGTCATGAGTCAGGCAGAAAACGAGCCGTTGGAAAAGTCAGCAGTGTCGACAAAGGTCATGGATTTCGTGGTCGCCATCATGTTTTTTGTGCTGGGCGCAGTGGTGATGTGGGATAGCACACGGTTGGGGGCTAAATGGGGCTCTGACGGACCCGAAGCGGGATATTTCCCCTTCTATATTGGTGCCATCTTGTGCATCGCGGCAATAGTCAATGCGGTCCGCGCGTTTCTCGGTAAAGACATTAAAATGCAGTCATTTGTCAGCGTGCCAGCGCTGAAGATGGTGTTTTCAGTTTTACTGCCGACCATTTTTTACGTGCTGCTTATTGATGGCGTCGGCCCGATACCAGGGCTGGGAATGTATGTGCCATCGGTCATTTTCATTGCCGCGTTTATGCTGTGGCTTGGAAAATATAAATGGCTGATGACGCTTACGGTCAGCGTCAGCGTCGTGGTGGTGTTTTTTCTGATGTTCGAAATATGGTTCAAGGTGCCGCTGCCCAAAGGCCCGCTGGAAGCAGCCCTCGGCCTG
>JBBRFJ010000074.1:0-14317 GCA_038224475.1 Burkholderiales bacterium | reverse complement strand
CGTGTTCGGCTTTAATTTAACCGGACGCGCCAAATAGTCATAAGTCAGCGGCGCATCAAACATGGCTGTATTGACGATATTGGAATACAAGTCACTGATGCGAGGCGGGTCAAAGCTGGTCTCGGCCACCTCAAACGCGTAGCGCACGACTTTGTTCGGATCGGGCTTGTAGGGTGTCGTCGACACCATCGCGGGAGTGGAAGCAGAAGCGGAAGTCGCCGCAACAGCGGGCTTTGCGTCCGGGCCGGCAGACGATTGCGCAATCGCCATTATTGAAAATAACGCGGCCGGCAATGACACGAGTAACCGGGCAAACGCGGCCGACGGTTTCAATGGGGCGAATCTATAAGCGCAATGCATTGCTGGGTCCTGTTAAAAGTTCACGTTTTACGCGACTCAGAATTGGTGCGGCGCAACGTAAATTCTTGTTTTTGACAATCATTCCCCCCGAAAGCGCGCTAACTATACCGCATGTATTCTTCATATGACGTATCTGTCATTTTTGAGTTTACTTCGGTTTCGTGGCGGTTGATGTGACATCACATGGCGATGTTTGATCGCTGCAGTTTCCGGCACAGCCATTTAGTTTGACGCGCAAAATAGATGCCTTTGATGAATCGGCTAAACTTCAAGTTGACTATAAAAAAGGAATGACCACTGTGGGATTTTTAAGCGGAAAAAAAATACTGTTAACCGGCATGATTTCGCATCGATCCATTGCTTACGGCATTGCCACGGCGATGAAACGCGAAGGCGCTGAACTCGCGTTTGCTTACGCGGGTGAGGGAGTGCGCGAACGTACCGAAAAATATGCGCCCGAATTTGGCAGCGACATTATCATTCCGTGTGATGTCAGCAAAGACGAGGACATCGCCAATCTATTTGTAGAACTGGCCAAGCGCTGGGATCATCTCGATGGATTCGTTCACGCGATTGCATTCGCGCCGCGCGAGGCCATTACCGGCGATTTTTTAGACGGCATGACGCGCGAAAATTTCCGTATCGCCCATGATATTTCCAGCTACAGTTTCGCCGCGATGGCCAAAGCCGCGTTGCCGATGATGAGCGGTCGAAAAGCGGCGATTCTGACGCTATCGTATCTGGGTGCGGAACGGGTGGTGCCTAACTACAACACGATGGGGGCGGCCAAGGCCAGCCTCGAAGCCGTCACGCGCTATCTTGCCGCCAGCCTCGGACCCAAAGGCATTCGCGCTAACGCGATTTCGGCAGGCCCGATCAAGACGCTGGCTGCAGCGGGTATCGGCGGATTTGGAAAAATGCTGTCGTTTTTTGAAGAACAAGCGCCGCTGCGCCGCAACGTGACGCAGGAAGAAGTCGGCAATGTCGCGGCATTTATGATGAGCGATTTGGCCAGCGCCGTCACGGGCGAGATTACCTACGTGGATTGTGGGTTTAATGTCATTGCGTCAGGAATGCCACAATAAAACCCCCGTATTAGCGCGGTTTTTGAAGCACTTTTGTCTGCTGACCCGCTTGGTTATTAGTGTTTAAAATTTTATGATGGGTGAATGCGGTGAAAAACTTCAAAAATAAAGTCGCGGTCATTACCGGTGCCGCCAGTGGGTTCGGCCGTGAATTTGCCAACACCGGTGCCCAGCTGGGGATGAAACTGGTGCTGGCGGATGTGTTTCAAAAAGGACTCGACCAGGCCATCGCCGAATTAAAAGCCACGGGCGCAGACGTGGTGGGTATGCGCTGCGATGTCAGCAAAGCCGACGATGTTGAGGCGCTGGCCGCGCTGGCGGTGGCCTCATTTGGCGGGGTGAATCTGGTGTTCAACAACGCAGGCGTCGGCTCGGGCGGATTAGTCTGGGAGAACACCGTCAAAGATTGGGAATGGGTGCTTGGGGTAAATGTGTGGGGCGTGATTCATGGCGTACGTGTGTTTACACCATTGATGCTGGCGCAATCACAGCGAGAGCCCGATTACGAAGGCTATATCGTCAACACCGCCTCGATGGCGGGGCTGCTGTCGCCGCAATTAATGGGTGCCTACAATGTCTCCAAACACGCCGTGGTGGCGCTATCGGAGACGCTGTTCCACGACCTTAACTCGGTCCACGCCAAGATCGGCTGCTCGGTGCTGTGCCCGGCGTTTGTTCCGACCGGCATCAGTCAGTCTCATCGCTCGCGGCCGGAAGATTTGCGTAATACGGACGAGCCGACGGAGTCGATGAAGGTCGCTCAGAGCATGACCCACAAGGCAGTGAGTTCTGGAAAGATGACGGCAGCTGATATTGCTGAAGCAACCTTCAACGCGATCCGCGAAAACCGTTTTTATATCATCACCCACGCCAAAATTATGGCGACCGTAAAAATGCGGCTGGAGGATCTGGAACACATGACGAATCCTCGCGATCCGTTTGCGTTGAAAGAGGACGCGCGACCGAAGTTGGCAAGTTAGTCCCATGACAATGAATGCTCCAACCGAACCACCGCTGCTGATGGAGTGCCAAGACGGCATTGCGCGCCTCACCCTGAATCGGCCCAAACAATACAATGCCTTGTCCTCCGCGCTGCTGGATGCATTGCACACAGCATTTGATGAGATGGGTCAGGATTCCGCGTTACGGGTGGTGGTGATTGCGGCAAATGGCCCGGCGTTTTGCGCGGGACATGATTTAAAAGAAATGCAAAACGCAGTTGAACCCAATTTCGCCGCACAGCTGTTTCAACGCTGTTCGGCGATGATGTTAAAAATTGCCAAATTGCCGGTGCCGGTGATTGCAGAAATACAAGGCATGGCGACCGCGGCGGGTTGCCAACTGGTTGCGCAGTGCGATCTCGCGGTCGCGGCAGAAACGAGCAAATTCGCGGTCTCGGGGGTCAACTTGGGCCTGTTTTGTTCGACGCCGGCGGTGGCACTATCGCGGACAATTTCACGCAAACGCGCGGCTGAAATGCTGATGTTGGGGGAATTTATCAGTGCCTCCACCGCGCTCGATTGGGGTTTGATCAATCGGGTCGTGAGCGCTGAAACGCTGCGCGCTGAGACGACAACTTTATGCGAAACGCTCAAAGCGAAACCACGCGACGCGCTAGCCATGGGCAAGGCACTTTTCTACCGCCACCTTGAGACCGGCATTGAGGCCGCGTATCAGGACGCCACCTCGACAATCAGCTGTAATTTTGCGCAGGCAGAGGCTCAAGAAGGCATCAACGCTTTTCTGCAAAAGCGCAAACCCACCTGGATCTAAAAAACTTTAAACCAACAAAAAAAGCCACCGGTAACGGTGGCTTTTTTGTTGTAACTGGAGGCGCGAGCCGGAGTCGAACCGACCTACACGGATTTGCAATCCGGTGCATAACCGCTTTGCTATCGCGCCATTGAAACTTACTGCAACAGCAACTACCAAAATGAAACGAGGGAACTTCGTTTAGAGCATTGATGACGCCCAGATCAGGCACCGCCAAACTAAAACTAAGTTCCCCCAAAATTTGGAGCGGGAGAAGAGTCTCGAACTCTCGACCTCAACCTTGGCAAGGTTGCGCTCTACCAACTGAGCTACTCCCGCGAAGACACGAATTATATAGCAAAACGTCCCCGCGTCAACCCCTGCAACCGCAACTTCAAGACATCAACAATGCGGCGGCAATCGCGAAATAATAATCATGTACACCGATCAACCAACGCTAATGCTGCGGGTGAGTAAAGCCTGCGCAGGAAAAGATTAATCGCGCTGGAGACGGCCGCCCTCAAGTCGAACCTTATCGCCGACTCTCACGTTTGGCTCGACTTCATAGCGTACTGTGCGAAACGTTTTATCGTCCATACGCACCCGCACGTCATAACTGCGCGACGTATTGTTGTTGCGTTCAACCTGATTGCCCAATACCGCCCCACCGACCGCACCGACCACCGTCGCCGCATCGCGTCCGCGGCCGTTGCCCACTTGATGGCCCAAAACACCGCCCAGCACGCCGCCCAACAACGCCCCTGCACCGCTGCCCTGCCCGGCTTTTTCAATCGGAATAATACTGTCTACCCGACCACACGAGCGGCAGATTGCCGCCACTACTTTTGGCGCATTGTCAGATCGAGTGATGACATCGGACGGGCGATCGCTCTGGCTGCTGTTTTGCGCATAGACCGGTGTGGGCTGACTGTTGACCGGTCCCGAAGTTTGCACAGACCCACGTTCATTTGAGCTGCCCGGCGTAGCGCCGGAGTACACATTTCTCGGGGCAGCATCGCGATTGGAATAAACAGGCAGTGGTGTTGTCCCGCCCGCCGATGCTTTGTTCGCCGCCATCGCCTGATCGGCTTTGGCCAGAGGCTGGCCCACTGTTTTGCTTTCAATCGGCTGCACTTGCGGTGCCTGAGTGGTTTTAGGCGGAACAAGCGGCTCGGGGGCCTCCATCATTGTGCCCACACCCGCAGACGCGGCACCTGCTGCTGCGGTCGTCAGCGGCACGCTCGCCTCTTGTTTGGTGTCGATACCCGCGCTTTTACCAGCGGCGCCGTTATGGGTACCAGAAATAGAATTCGCACTAGGCAGAATCCCGGTCATCATGGCAATACCCACTGCGCTAAACAGCGTGACGGCGCCTGCCGCAATGATCAGCATGGGATGGGTTTTACGAACTGCATTTGCAGCGCCTGCCGCGTAGTTTGGGTTTTGCGGGTTTTGCGGGTTTTGCTTTAAGCTTGCCGCCACTTCGCGTGGTGCGTCATCAAGATCTGGCATGTCAGTCTCCTTCCGAAAAAATATTATTCAATGTGAAGCCATAGTTCTTCGCGCATAACGTTTTTACACTTTTATCGTTGACCCTGTTTGGTTGAAGTTCCTTAACTATAAAAAATTCCCAATGGTGTTAATCGGCGGGAATGGCGGTTATTTTCTTCGCCAGCAGCGCGTCGATCTCAGTGACGCTGTAGCCCAGCTCACCCAGCACTTCACGGCTATGCTCGCCCAGCCGACCAGCCAGACGGCGAATCGACGGTGGTGTTTCACTCCATTTGCCGACCGGTGCGGTCATCCGAATTCTGCCCTCGGTGGGATGATCATATTCCGGAAAAAATCCGATTGCATCTAAATGCGGATCTTCGATCAGTGAATCCAGCGTGTGCATCGGCGTCGCGGGGATATCACCTTCGTCCAGCGCCCGCATCCAGTCAGATGTCGTCCGGGTTTTCATCATCTCGGCAACGAATTCATAGACCGCCGTAATATTTGCGGCGCGTGATGAGTGATCGCAAAACCGCACGTCCGTTAGCAAATCACGGCGATCAATCATTTCAAAAAACCGCGCCCACTGCTTGTCGTTATAAATCAGCACACACAGAAAGCCATCGCTCGTCGCGTAAGGGCGGCGATGCGGCGCCAATAAGCGGGCATATCCGGGCGGACCCAGCGGCGGTTCAAATGTTTTGCCGCCCATGTGATCGCCCAACACGAATTGCGACAGGCTTTCAAACATCGTCACTTCCACCGCCTGACCGATCCCCGTCCGTTCGGCATGAAACAACGCGGCGGTAATGGCAATCACCGCTTGCAGGCCCACGCTGCGGTCGCCCAGCAACACGGGTGCGTAGCGCGGCACCTCGCTTCCCTGCTCAAGCGATAGCGCAGGGACACCTGCCGCGCCTTGAATCAAATCATCATAAGCGGGCCGTCCGGCATAGGGCCCATCTTCGCTAAATCCAAACGCACCGACATAGATTATTTTCGGGTTCGCGGCTTTTACGTCCTCATAACTCAAGCCCAGCCGCGCCATCGCCGCGGGGCGGACGTTATAAACCAACACATCGGAGGCCGCCGCCAGTTTCAGCACCGCTTCGCGTCCCTCGGCCTGTTTTAAATCCAGCACCAGCGAGCGTTTATTACGATTCGCATGCAGGTAAATATGTCCCATGCCCGGATTTTTCGCGGGTCCCACCCAGCGCATGTTGTCCCCCGCAGGCGACTCCACTTTTACAATGTCGGCGCCCATGTCGCCCAATATCTGCGTGGCATACGGGCCCATGACCACGGTGGTCAGATCAAGCACCCGCACCCCCGCCAGTGGCCCGTTATTTGCGGCTAATTTCATCTTTCGTTTCCAGTTGGCTGCACCATCGTCCGGTATTTCTTTCAGCACAATGATTTTTTAAACCCTAGCAATGGCGGGCTTATACGAGCATAAATGGCCCAGACTCGTTACCTGATGCGGTGTTTAATATTCGATCGGTTGATCAAAAAATATTATTGCATGGCGCCGATCAGCACGAGCCAGCGGCGCAAACGCAGGCCAACCACCAGCCGCATCGCATGCAGCGCAACACCAATTGCCGCAGCACCTCACAAACTGGCATTATCCAAGACTAACAACGCGCAACGGATTGATCAGGTGATGAATCCCAGTTGCCGGGAGCTTTGTAGAATGCCAAGCAAGAGTGTTGAGGGACAAGAACGTGGTTGGATAATTCCGATTGGTGGCGCAGAAGAAAAAGAAAATTCGCCTGAAATTCTGAATCGGTTTGTACAATTGTGCGGCGGCAAAAATGCCCATATCGCCGTGATTGCGACCGCGAGTAGATTAGAAGACACCGGCACACGTTACGAGCAAATATTCGGTGGCTTGGGTGCAGGCCAGGTCAATGCCATCACCTTCGACACGCGCCGCGATTGCGAAGAGCCGGGACGATTAAAGCAACTCGCCAATGCCAATGGTGTCTTTTTTACCGGTGGCAACCAATTACGCCTGTCCACCGTCATCGGCGGCACCTCCGTCGCCAAAGAAATTCGCCGCTTAAATGCAACCGGCGTGCATGTTGCCGGCACCAGCGCAGGTGCCGCATTTATTTCGGAACACATGATCGCATTTGGCGCGGAAGGGTCGAGCCCGAAAGCCGGTCAGGCGCGGCTCGCGCCGGGGCTCGGCCTCACCAATCGTTTCATCATTGACCAACATTTTCGCCAGCGTGATCGGCTGGGCCGCCTCCTCTCCGCCCTTGCCTACAACCCGTTTGCGATCGGCCTCGGACTGGACGAAGACACGGCGGCGTTCATCGGGCCGGATAACAATATTGAAGTTGAAGGCAGCGGCGGGATTACGATTGTCGACGCGTCCGGGATTGAGTTTTCATCGATGGATTCTACGGATGAAGGCAAAGTGGTTTGCATGTTGGGGCTGCAATTGCATATTCTGGTCGCGGGCGCCACATTCAATCTACACACCCGGCAGGCTTCTGCTGGCAGCCTCACCAAAAAACGCTAAACCCTAAACCAAAGCGCTTGTTCAAAATTCGCTAACCCAGAAATCATAAGGAAATCGCATGCGCATTCTTGATCGTTCCGTCTATGTTGGGCCATCGCTGTATGCGCATTTTCCGGTGATCAAGCTCGACCTCGATTTAGGCGAATTGGAAGCCTGGCCGACCGGCAAACTAGGCACCGCTTATGTGATGAAATTGGTCGAGGCGCTGCCGACATTGCAGGAGCACGGCTGCTCCTATCGCGAGGCAGGTGGCCTGATTCGGCGCATGTTGGAAGATGAAGGCACATGGCTCGGACATGTGTTTGAGCACGTTGCGATTGAGCTGCAAAACATCGCGGGCGAAGATGTCAGTTTCGGCAAAACGCGCAGCACCGACCGGCCCGGCATTTACAGCGTGATTTACGAATACGCGCAGCGCGACGAGGGTGTTGAGGCGGGCGAACTGGCGCTGAAATTATTGTGCTCGCTGTTGCCTAAAGATTTGCAGCCTGAGAATGCCGTGCCCAAAGATTGGGACTGGCCGACCGCCCGCGATGAATACATCCGCTATTCGCAGCGTCGCGCACTCGGACCCTCCACCGCATCGCTGGTGCGCGCGGCCGAGGAGCGCGGCATCCCGTGGTTGCGAATGAACGAGCAATCGCTGATTCAATTGGGCTACGGTAAATGGCAGCAGCGTATTCAGGCCACAGTCACCGGCCGCACCAGCTACATTGCGGTCGAGCTGGCCGGAGATAAAGAAGAGACCAATAAAATTCTCGCCGCGCGCGGCTTACCGGTGCCGCATCAAGAGCTGGTGCGTTCGGCCGATCGTGCGGTTGCGGCCGCCAAACGTCTCGGCTATCCGGTCGTGACCAAGCCCTATAACGGCAATCATGGTCGCGGCATTTCCGTGCATCTCACCAACGAAGCGGAGGTGCGCGCGGGCTTTGAGGCGGCCGCGGAACATTCATCGTCGGTGATCGTGGAAACGTATTTAACGGGCGACGATCATCGTTTGCTGGTTGTCAATGGCGAGCTGGTCGCGGCCACCCGCCGCACGCCGGGGCATGTGGTCGGTGATGGCGAATCGAGCGTGCGCGCATTGGTGGACAAAGTAAATCAGGACCCGCGCCGCGGCATCGGCCATGCCAAAGTCATGACCCAAATCGAGCTCGATACGCAGGCCGAGATCATGCTGGCACGTGTCAATTTCACCGCGGATTCAATCCCCGCCAAAGATCAAATCGTAATGCTGCGATCCACCGCGAATCTCTCCACCGGCGGCACCGCGACTGATGTGACCGACGTAATCCATCCCGACAATCGCGACATGGCGGTGCGCGCGATTACCGCGATTGGGCTCGATGTCGGCGGCGTGGATTTTTTGAGTCCCGATATTACCGAAAGCTATCGTACCGTCGGTGGCGGCATTTGCGAAGTCAATGCCGCACCCGGCTTTCGTATGCACGTTGCACCCTCCGAAGGCACGCCACGCGATGTGGCGGGGCCGGTGATCGATATGTTGTTCCCCGCCGGCACGCCGAGCCGTGTGCCGATTGCCGGCATCACTGGTACCAACGGCAAGACCACCACCTCGCGGATGCTCGCGCATATCGCGAAGATGGCCGGCTACACGCCGGGCCTCACCACCACGGACGGCGTTTATATCGACGGCGAACGCACGGTCGAGGGCGACATGACCGGTCCGATTGCGACGCGTATGGTGTTGGCCGATGCGCAAATTGATTTCGCGGTACTGGAAATTGCGCGCGGCGGATTGCTGCGCGCCGGGATGGGTGTGCCGTTCATCAATGTCGGCGCGGTGCTGAATGTGCAGGCCGATCACTTGGGCATGAAAGGCATCAACACGCTCGAACAACTCGCCGAGGTCAAGCGCATCGTGGTCGAGGTCGCACGCGATTGCGCGGTGTTGAATGCGGACGATGTCAACGTGATCAAAATGTCCGCCGACACCGAAGCAAAAAGTATCTGCTACGTCACCGTGAACCCGCAGCACGCGGTGGTGCGCGAACACATTCGCGCGGGTGGGCGCGCTTGCGCGCTGGAAGCGGGTGTGAACGGCCAGATGATCACGCTATACGACAAGGGCGGCCATATCCCGCTGATGTGGACACACCTGATCCCCGCCACGCTCGAGGGCCGCGCCATGCATAACGTGCAAAACGCGATGTTCGCCGCGGCCATGGCGTTCTCACTCAGCATCAAGCTCGACGCGATTCGCCAAGGCCTGCGCACTTTCGACACCACTTTCTATCAAGCACCGGGCCGCATGAATGTGTTTGATGAACATCCGTTTAAAGTCATTTTTGATTATGGCCACAACGCCCACGCGGTCGGTGTCATGGCGGATCTGGCGCGGCGATTGGATGTGCAGGGTCGCCGCATTATTGTCCTCTCGGCACCGGGCGACCGGCGCGATGAAGATGTCGTCGCGATTGCTGAAACCGTTGCCGGTAAATTTGATTACTACATCTGCCGACGAGATGATTCACTCAGAGGCCGCGACGGTGACGAAATCCCCGGCATGCTTGCCAAAGTGCTGCGCGCCAAAGGTGTCGCTGATGCCGCGATCAGCATCATTCCCGATGAACAAAAAGCCATCGATACCGCGTTGCACATGGGCGCGCAAGGCGATTTGTTGCTGATTTTTGCAGATGCGTTGACGAGGTCGTGGAAGCAAGTGACCAAGTTTCGGCCTGCGGGTGCGGAGCAGGTTACAGGTAGTTCAAGTGCTGGAAAAAAAGACCTTAATCGCGACGCAGAGAATGATTCACAGCGAAGGTCAGGACTGAATGAAGTGGCGCTGGAATCGGCGGGGTTTGTGCGGGATGAGCGGGGCTTGCGGTTTGTTAAGGAAAGCGACGATTGAGATTGGATCTGCCGTCAAATGAATACTCCACGTTTTACTGACTCAACACAACTCTGGAATGTCGATGGCTCGCTTAGGGATGTGTACATTCTTTGAACTACCTCGCAATCGTGGGAGCAGTTCTTAGCCTTCGCGACCAGCTTTACATACACCTACTTTTTCGACGGACATGCTCGCCAGCTACCTTCGGGTGTAGAAATTTTTTCAAATAGGAGCGGAAGCCACATCCTCAGCGTTCTAATTGGCGGAGCCACTATTAGATGTCATTTCTTCGTTGTGAGCGAAATCGAACTTGATATCAATCCAAGAGATATTCTGGGGCAAAGCGAACACCAGCAAGTTTTGCACTTTATTGCTGGAGTTGCCTCTGCGGTAGGCAAACCGGCTTTGCTGACGCCAGAAAACAGCGAGCAAATCCCATTTTTGTCATACGACCCGTCGTTGGCTAAATGGACAGTTCATGAATAAGCTGCCGCACGAGATACACATCGTACATTCGGTTTTCCCGCGCACCAGTTTTATGTAATTGACGTAGCAGTTTCGTGCAATTGAGTTAAAGTCGCGTCATTATTTATTCGCTTAGCCTCACCCTCACCTCCTGTCTGCAAGGCAATTTTGTCCGACTCAAACACCCCCGAACCCAATACCTGCTTCGTCGACTCACGCCGTTTGACGGGCCCTAACCGCTATTTCGCCACCACTGGCGCAGTGCTCGCGCTTGAAACGACCGCATTGGGTTTTTCAGCAACTGATGCCAACGCCCACGAGCGCTGGCGCATGGCAGTAATTTCAATTTGTGCGGCACTGGGCTGGGATGCACCGCAACCCGCCGTGCAGCGCCACGCCAGCGGCACCCTGCTCGCCTTCGCCGCGCCGTTCGATCAACTCTTCACCGCGACAGAAATCAATGAGTGGGCGTGGGAGCAGGCGAGCGGAATTTTTTCGCCCGATATTGCTGCAAGTCGAAATGATGGGGATGGCAAACCATTTGATCAGCTGCACATTTTTGGCGGTGACTTTGCGGGCACCGTCGCTGAGTTCAAAGCGCGTGCGGCGGCCGAAATGAAACCCGCTCTCGCGGCGCTGCACGCGGCGGCATCTGAGCGTGACTTGCCGGTCATGATTGACGACGACCACGTTTCTATCGGTGCAGGCACTGGCTCACAAACTTGGTCATTGGTTCAACTCCCATCCATCGACAGCATTCCGTGGCAAACATTGCATAGCATTCCCGTCGCGCTGGTCACGGGCTCAAATGGCAAGACCACCGTGGTGCGATTGCTTGCGGCAATATTGAAAACCAGCGGCAAGTGCACGGGTTATTCGTCCACCGAAGGCGTGATGATTGATGGTCGTGAAATTGGCGGCGGTGATTTTTCCGGCCCGGCAGGGGCGCGGCTGGTGTTGCGGGACTTGTCGGTGGAAGCCGCCGTGCTGGAGACCGCGCGTGGCGGAATTTTACGACGCGGTCTGGCGACCGAGCGTGCGGATGTCGCGGTCGTCACCAATGTGAGCGCAGATCATTTCGGCGAATACGGGATCGACAACCTGAATGATTTGGCGGATGTAAAACTCACGGTGGCGCGGGCGCTTGGCGCATCGGGCACGCTGGTGCTGAACGCGGATGACCCGGTTTTGTTGTCGCGTGCCGGGCAAATCAAAACCACAAAAGAATTCAAGGTTGCTCTGTTCGCAAGCGATGACGCGCATCCGAGTTTGGTCACGCACCGGAAATCGGGCGGCATGACTTGTGGGGTCGATAGATCTGAATTGATGTTGTCGCACGGCCACGAGCGGGTTTCCCTCGGCACGATTGCAGAAATGCCACTGACCATGAACGGTGCCGCCGTTTACAACGTAGCCAATATTGCCGCCGCCGCACTCGCAGCGACCGCTCTCGGTATTGCGCCCAAAATAATTTCCGCAGCGCTGTTGCGATTCGGCCGCCTGCGCACCGACAATCCCGGACGACTTGAGCGTTGGGATATTTCTGGTATGACGGTGGTGATTGATTACGCGCACAACCCCAGCGGTCTTTCGCTGCTGATGGACGCAAGTTTGAATGCGCGTTTGAAGTTAACTGAGCACGAGCGTCGAGTAGAGAAAGGACGTCTCGGTCTGCTGCTGGGCCAAGCCGGCAATCGTGGCGACGAGGCCATCCAACAACTGGCTGGAACGGCGGCGGGTTACCAGCCCGATCTCATCATCATCAAGGAATTACCCAGCATGCTGCGTGGCCGTGCGATGGGAGAAGTGCCCGCGCTATTGCGTGCGGCGTTGGCCGCAAAACAATTTCCGCTTGAGCACGTGATAACCGCGACCGCAGAAATTGAGGGGGCGAGGCGATTGCTCGAATGGGCGAGGCCCGGTGATCTGCTCGTCATGCCGATCCACCAGCAAAGCGTGCGCGAAGAATTGGTGTCGATGCTGAATCAATTACAGGCGATGAAGTGGCAAGCGGGTTCGCCATTGCCAAATTTGGAACCCTAGCACTGGCGGGACTTTCAGAGCATAAATGCTTAGAACGGCACGCCAACGCTGGTGTTTATCCGTTAAAATTTCGCGTTGCTGGCGTCTCCGCCCGCCCTATTCGACAGAAATAGCCTCAGCAATCAGGTCCTTGTTAGCGACCTGCGGGACCCAGCGCGACAGTATCAGCTGCAGTTGCTGCATCTTGAAGGGCTTGGCCAGATAATCGTCGAGTCCCGCCGCGCGGCAGCGCTCCTCATTGCCTTGCATCACGTTTGCGGTAAGGGCAATCACCGGCAGGTACGGCCTGTCGGCCAACGCCATTTGGCGGATCGCGACAGTGGCTTCATAGCCATCCATCATCGGCATATGGCAATCCATCAGCACCGCATCGAACCGCTGCGCGCGGACCAACTCAACCGCCTCACACCCGTTGTTGGCAATGGTGCATTTCATCCCCAGCTTGGCGAGCATGGCTTCTGCGACCAACTGGTTGACCGCATTGTCCTCGGCCAGCAAGATCGAGCCTTGCAACCTGAAATCTTCGTCACTCGGCACCTCCGCGGTCGGCTGCGGCGCGGTCAGCAACCCGGCCACCACGCGCGCCAGATCGGTGCGACGTATCGGCTTATTGATGAAGCGGGCGATACCGAGCGCGACGCGGGTGGGTTCGTCGATGTTGATGACAGTCGAGGTAAGCAGCAGGATTTTCATCGCCGCTTCCGGAATCTGGCCGCGTATCAAGCGCGCGAGCTGAACCCCATCAGTCTCGGGCATATGCATATCCAGCACCGCAAGCTCGAACGGCGTGGACGCCGTGGCGGCGGTGGTGATCGCCTGCATGGCCTCGCGCGCATCGGCGGCCAGCGTGACCTGCATTCCCCAGCTACCCAATTGCTGCTGGAGGATTTGCCGGTTGGTCAGGTTATCGTCAACCACCAAAGCACGCCGGTCGCGCAGCGCATCCAGTGGGCTGATAGCGTTTAAGGCATTTAGCACACCGTCACGTTCGGCATGCACTTGCCGGAGCACCAGCTCGATTGTGAAGCGGCTGCCTTCGCCGACCACGCTGTCGAGGCGGATCGTGCCGCCCATCATCGCCAGCAGACGTCGACAAATGGTCAACCCCAGGCCGGTGCCGCCGAAATGTCGGGTGGTGCTGCCGTCGGCCTGCGCGAACGCATCGAATATGCGGTCCTGCGCCTCTACGGGAATGCCGGCTCCGGTATCTTCCACCACCATGCAGATATGCGCCTCGGTGCCCGACACCGGGATCACCGTGGTGCGCACCGCGACCTGACCGGCCGCCGTGAATTTGATCGCATTGCCAAGCAGATTCGCTAGCACCTGACGCAGCCGGAGCGGATCGCCGCGCAGCATGGTTTGACCTGCCACCGGCGAAAACTGCGCGACCAGTTCGAGGCCTTTAAGCTCCGCCTCGTGCGCGAACATCGTCAGCGCGTCCTCGACCATTTCGGCGAGATCAAAGTCGACGCTCTCGGCCGCCATCTGGCCGGATTCGAGTTTGGAGAAATCGAGGATATCGTTGATCACACCCAGCAGATGATGGCCCGAGCCTTTCACCACTTCCGCCCAGACGCGCTGCTGCGGCTGTAGCTCGCTGGTCAGCAACAACTCATTCATTCCCAGCACGCCGTTCAGCGGCGTGCGGATTTCGTGGCTCATGGTGGCGAGGAATTCGCTCTTGGCGCGGCTTGCGGCTTCGGCGATATCCTTGGCGATGCGCAGTTCGCC
>JBBRFJ010000073.1:0-14892 GCA_038224475.1 Burkholderiales bacterium | reverse complement strand
GCAGCCTTTCAAACTTTCAGCGATTTGTTGGAGCAGCTTGTCGCCCACCGCATGACCGAGCGAATCATTGATCGTTTTAAAGCGGTCTAGATCGATTACCAACAAAGCCATCCGGCATTTTTGCCGTTGCGCATATTTGAGGGACTGCACCATCCGGTCCTGCAGCAGCAACCGGTTCGGTAATCCGGTCAAAAAATCGTGGTGCGCTTGGTACGCCAATTTTTGCGCCATTAAATGGGTGTCAGTTACATCACGGAACACCACCACCGTACCGATTTCAGTGCCGCTGAGATTCAGAATCGGTTCGGACGATTCTTCGATGGGAAATTGCAGCCCATCCCGCCGAACAAACATAGGGCGGCGCGTGAGCCGCATGGTTTCGTCGGTGTCAAGAGACATCGCGATCGGCGATACAGAAGGCGTGACTTCGGTCGATACTTTGAATACTTCTTGGAACGGCTGACCGCTCGCCTCGTCGTTCGCCCACCCGATCAAGCATTCGGCGATTGGATTGACATAACTTATATTCCCCGTCATGTCGGTGGTGATCACTGCATAGCCGATTGATCTCAGGGTTGATTTCAATCGCTGCTCCTCTTCCGACAGGGCAGCCTCTAATTCACGATGGGAGTACAGCTCATCGAATAATTGTTCATTCGTTTCTGCCAATTCGGTTTGCAAATGCTTGGCCGCAAGAGCCGAGGCAACGCGCTCATCGACGAGTTCCCGCAAAAAGACATAGGCATAGACCAGTACCGCCACCAGCGATATGAAACGTACAGCCAGTGCGGTCTGTAGTGAAAGACTTAGCGTGAGCAATGTCGCCACCAGAAGGCAACCAAATAAAGCTGCGATACAGAGTTGTAAAAATCGCACCGAATTGCCCGCAGCCGCGTTCATACATTGGATACGTTGGATGGCGGTCGCCACCATTAGCGCGTAAAAAATAGTACGCAAGACGGTGATAAACATGAGCGCTAACGGCAGCGATAGCGGAAGTAACGAATATAGATTGGATGCGTTACTAAGCACCGCCATCATGATCAATTCGCAGGCGGCCCCCAAACCAAGCGTCCAATGCAAGTTGGCAAAAAGCGGATGGGTGTTAGCGCCTGAGTGCTGCCGCGCGGTATACGCCAAAAACGCTAAAAATCCCCAAGCCATTGCTGCTGCGGCACAAAGTACTGCATGCGCTACATCGAGGGTAGAGACGTCAAACACCGGCGGTGCGAACGGCAACTGAGCGTCCATGCTGTTATCAAGTTTTCATCGGTTTGCAATTAGCGAGTGGCCGAAGCCAGCAGTGTAGCCGGGGGAATTTGCCAGCTTCGATCGGCGCCTTGCGTTTGACAACAAGCGCCGTCGCTACACGACCGATGTCAAGGTGGTCGTGGAGGATCCGATCGACGTTATCACCCGGGCGCAACCATTCAGCGCGATGTGGGACGGCGGTGCGACCGACCTGGCCTGTTGCTGGCGCAGACACCGCAATCTCATGTTCAGAGGTCAATTGCTGATGACGCAAGGTCTTGGCGATTTGCTGGAGCGGCATTGCCGAGACCCCACCGTGCGGTGAGAGCAACGCTCGCGGTCCGACCCGCGCTGCCGCTTTTTCGAGGCAACGACTGATCGATTTTTCAAAATACACGATTAAAAAATAATGGGGCATCTTCGCAGGATACGGTGCCAATACTGTGGAGTATGTTCGCTACCGAACATTCGACAAGCAATTTCTTGCGCAAATGCGGGGTCAGCATTGCCCGATTACAGCTTTCAATGCCGATATGCGGCCGCTGCTGGGCAAAATCTCTTCATTTCAGAAACAAAAAGGTAATGCTCCACCTCGACTTGGCGTTGATGCCGAAATCGTATTGCTGGTGGTTTCGCTTGAAAATCAATTCGAGGCTCTCGACAAGGTAGGTTGCACAAAATCAACGCCGCGCTCGGCTTTCCCGTCTAGAATTCGGCAGCACAGTCAGGATTTTGTTTGACTTCAGGACTATCCAGCACTGGCTTTAGTCCGAACAATAGCGGGCTGGTTCCGTAGTGCCGCATCTGACTGTAAGCGGTCTCTTTGCATAAATTTTTATTGCGTACGCTAAAGACGGCGACCACTAATCCCGTGCGATCCTTGCCTTTACTGCAATGCACTAATATCTTTTCATTGCCGCGGGCCTCCAGCACCTCTACAGCTCGCAAAACATCTTTTAAATCCGGTCTAACCCACGGGTTCCAGTTGTGTGGCCAATCTTCTGGTTGCATATAAATTGGCACGAGCTTGATGCGATGCTTATCTGCCATACGCTGCTCTTCATCTTTGTCCACATCGGCTGAAAACTCGTTCAGTTTGACCACGGTCTTGATGCCGATATCCTCAAGATACTGCCAATCCAATTCGCCATTGGGCTGTCCACTGCGATACACGCCATTTTGAATAACGACCTGAAAATTAGGGATGGAAGATTGATGTGGCTTTTGGGTTGAGATGTCAGCTGACGGTTGAGTTGGTGTCGCGCGACCATATAGCAATGTCGATACCAATATTACTAAGAGCGACGTAAATCTAAGACCTGTGAACATAAGATCCTCCATCCATGAATTCGATGAGTCTCAAACGTGCGGCGGCTGCCGGGCATCACGTCATAAATCACTGCTTTTGTCTTTTGACGCTTGTGCCCTAAGTGGACATAAACACTCTAGGGCAGTTCAGATTAAGTTCAGTTCTAAGCCAGACTAGGCGTGGGACTAAAAATATCGACGCCGCATAGGTTTGATATGTAAGGAGATATTTTTATATCCGCAACAACGTATGGCAACGAAATCGACTTAATCAACGCATCCCTAGCACTCGTGAGCGCTTTTCGAAGAAGACACCCGAACGGGTGCGAGCATTTTTGGTTCAAAACGCCCGCGGTTGTTAACGCTCTTATTTTTTAGATACATATTTTCTGCAAGATTTATGTAGCGGCTGATAGATATTGAGGAAAAATTTCGATTGCCCATTTTGCGACGTTCACTCGCAAGTTGCTTCGCTCGCCTGAGTTTGTTGGATGGGCGGTTGCCGAATGATCCAGCCGTTGCCGTCGGGGTCGTTGAACATGGCGAAGCGGCCCCAAGGTTGCTCGCCGATCTCACCTATCTTCAAGCCACGGCCGCGAAGTTTTGCGTGCTCTGCATCAATGTCGTCAGTGTTGAGCATGACGCCCTGCAAGCCGCCAGGTTTCATTTGATCGAACCATGTGACCAACGCGATCGTGACGGCTTGACCGCGCGGTGCGAGCTGAATCCAAGTCATTTCTGGGCCCATCGGCTCTTCGCGAATCAGCTCGAAATCGAGGAGCTCCATGAAGAACTGCTTCGAGCGCTGCGGATCGCTGACAGGTACCGAGATGATTTCAAAACTTTGGATAGCCATGAGTTTCTCCTTGCGGACTAATTATGTTGTGGAAGAAGCACCCTCAAAACGCTTGGAGAACAGAGTGAAATGAGTACTGAAAGCGCCCCACTTGTGTGAGCGCGGGCGGGGAATAGCTTAGGCTTCTGGCTCATGACAAACCGCTTCAATATTGTGACCATCCGGACCAATGACGAAGCCAGCATAGTATTTCCCCGAGTACTGCGGCCGCAAACCGGGCGGCCCATTGTCGCTAGCGCCGGCCGCCAGAGCCGCGCGATAGAACGCATCAACTTGGCCACGATTCTCGGCAACGAAAGCCAAATGAAAATGCGCAGGTTTCTCGTCGGTCTGGAACAAACACAACGAAACCGTGCCGTTGGGTTGACTAAGCTCGACGCCGTTCGGCGGCCACTCCGTGACCACCGTTATGCCGAGCGGTTTGAGCGCCTGAATGAAAAATGCTTTGCTGATTGCATAGTCGCTGACGCCAAATTTGACGTGGTCGAACATAAGTCTTCCTGATTAAAATTGGTGCGTTCGGCATTTAGATAAGCTCGGATGGAATTATCACGGTTTTCGATTTTTTGAGCCCCTAACGTCGTAGCGTAATCAATCCAGTTTAGGTTGCATGTCGACCACAAAATGAAGAGGTGTTGATTCCCTGCGGCCCAACTTTTTTTTGTGCGCCTCACCCCTGACGATTCGTTATTTATCCTTCGGAAGGTTTTCGAATTGGGTGGATCCACGATTGCCCGCTCAACACTCTAATCGCTTTTTCAATTCCATAGCAGGCGTCGTGCTCCGGATGATTATGAGGCTCTGGGCCTATCGCGATAGGCGCACCCACTTTTGGGAGATTCAGTAATAGTAGTGGGTGTCTCAGCGACCACCTTGCGGCGCAGCGCCCCGTGGCTTACGGCTTGCTGTCGCCTGCATTGAATTAATACAGTATCTTTGCCCGCAAGGAAACCTGAATCTGACGCCGAACAAAAAGCTAAATGCTTGTTTGCGCAATGCCATATTTCATCGCTGCTTCAAGAACGTCAGTGTTGACATCTTTTAGCGTCCTAAACTTAATGCAATAGCCCGTTACGCTTGCCTTGCCAATTTTTTTCCCATAGGTCTCAGCCAAGTACTTCTTATCCTTTACCCCCAAGATATAGACAGAGATTCCGGCTGTATTTGCACTGATGCCAAGTTGGTAGAACTCTCTGGTTTTACCGTCGGCATATTTTATGGTCTGTAACCCATACCCGATGCTGGGGTTAGAGACCGTTTTACCTTTTTCATCTTTGCCATCTAAGAACCACATTTTGGTTTCTGGCATCAGCCGCAGAATGATGCGGTGCAGCTCTTCCATTTCGCTTCGTTTTGGTTCTGGTTGAGAAGCAATATGCTCTTTAATATTTTCGTGCACTGGCATATTAGGTTCCTTCGCGTGGTGATTTAGAGCCCTTTGATGGTGACAGGCGCTCAAAACAAAAAGTGATGCGGCCTTACCCAGTCGGGCGCACTTGAAAGACTGGTTCGATCACCAAACACTTCATATTTCAGCGCTCAAGCATTCAGGGACGATCTCTCGTCAATCTATCCCGTCTTCAACGCGCCGACTAATTTGTAAGTGCTAAAAATAATGCCCGACGGAAATGCTTGTGTGCTGAGGAGCTCGAATGAACGTGCCGGGGTTCCCGCCGCAAACAAGCGCTTGCCGGTGCCCAGCAAGACTGGATACACAATCAGCAGGACTTCATCTACAAGCCCATGTTCGAGCAGCGTTGATGTCAGCGTGGAGCTACCCCAGAGGATAAGGTCCGGGCCGTCTTGCGATTTTATGCGGCGAATGTCCGCGACGATATCCGGTCCAATACCCTCGCACGGTTCCCATTCAAGACTTTCCGGTCGGTGCGTGGCGACATATTTTGTGGCCGCGTTATGGCCATCCGCCAATGGACTGCCCGGTGCTTTTGGCCAATAGCCTGACCAAATATCGTAGGTGCGACGGCCCAGCAGCAGATCGAAGTTTTCGCCATACGCGGCGAGAACAGCGTCACGGCCGGTGGGGCTCCGATAGGGCGCGGTCCAGTCGCTGTAGGGATAGGCAACGGTGTCGTCGTCATCGGCCGAGTGCTGAATCACGCCATCCAGCGAGATGTGTTCCATGATTCTGAGTTTTCTCATATTTGTCCCGATGTTCTTAATTGAGCTTGTTTATTCTGTTTTTACTGCAAGGTCGCCGCGCACGGCTGCCTCGATCTTGGCAACGTCGATCTTTTGCATCGGCATCATCGCGTCGAACGCGCGCTTGGCGACATCGCCGCCTTTAGCCATCGCGTCGGTCAGGACGCGCGGCGTGATTTGCCAGGAAAGTCCCCATTTATCTTTGCACCAGCCGCAAGAATTTTCTACACCGCCGTTGCCGATGATGGCATTCCAATAGCGGTCGGTCTCCGCTTGGTCATCGGTTGCGATCTGAAAAGAAAACGCTTCGCTGTGCTTAAAGCGAGTGCCGCAGTTGAGGCCGATACACGGCACGCCGCACACGGTAAATTCCACTGTGAGCACATTGCCCGCGCTACCGCCTAGAAAGTCGGATGGCGCGCGCTGCACCGCACCGACTGCGCTGTCGGGAAAGGTGTCGGCGTAAAAGCGTGCCGCCTCTTCCGCGTCATGGTCGTACCACAGGCAGATCGTATTTCTGTTCATCGTTTCTCTCCACTATTCGCTATCGGCGACGGTCGTTACTGCGGGTGAGCGCTTTGCTAACCAACATCAAGCTTCCGCGATAATTTGAAAGCCGCCGTAAATCATGCGTTTGCCGTCAAACGGCGGCTTAACGTCAGTTTGCATTCGTGCGTCCGCCATGATGTTTTTCCAACCGTCGTCGCGCGCCTGCCGTGACGGCCACGTTATCCACGAGAACACAACCGCTTCCGATGGCTCACGCTTCACCGCCATCGAAAATGACGTCAGCTTTCCCTCTGGCACATCATCACCCCAGCATTCCACGACGTTGAGTGCGCCGTGCTCTTTGAAAATAATTGCCGTTGCCTCGGCATGTTTTAAATAGGCGTCGCGATTCTCGGTTTGTACTGCAACGACAAATCCATCAATGTAATTCATGGCTTTTTCCTCTCTTAAGTGTTGGAGTTGAGACTACTTTGCATCTTCGTGCTTTGTTCCTTTGAGCAGTGCAACAATCGCCATCGCATGCCCATGACCGAGGCCGAAATCTGTTTTGAGCCACGCCACAATTTCGCCTGCTTTAACCCCGGCTTTCAACGTATTGCCTTCGGTAAACCCTTTCTTATCGGCAAGCTTGCGGAAGTCATCGGGACCTTTGCCGGTCTTTGCTTGAATGTTATCGAGATAGGCTTGAAATGACATCGTGGGCTCCCAGGTTTGAGCGCGCTTCGTTTAAGAACGATTCGCCTCGCGAGGGGGAATCGGATGAGCCGGAGAAATGGCCGAAAGAGTTTTTTGGGCTAATGCTTCAACCCGGAATATTCGGTTCCACCAACGCGGCAAGTTTGGCGAGCGAGTCCTGCCAACCGAGGTAGCACATCTCGACCGGAATCGCCTCTGGAATACCCGATTGCACGATGTGCAGGTCTGTGCCGCATGAGACCGCTTTCAAGTTCACTGTGACGATAATTTCTCCGGGCAAATTGGGATCGTCGAACTTGTCTGTGTAGCGAATCGTTTCGTTTGGCTTTAATTCCAAATACTCTCCGCCGAACGAATGGACCTGGCCACTGCCAAAATTGGTGAAAGACATTTTGAATGTGCCGCCGACGCGAACATCCATGTGATGCACTTTGCAAATAAATCCATAGGGCGGTATCCAGCTGGCCATTGCATCGGCCTCCAGAAAGGCGCGATATACCTTCTCAGGACTGGCGCGCAAGATGCGATGCAGTTCTACAGTTCCGGTTGCCATGATTATTTCTCCTGTGCGGGCATACCGCCCATATCCATCCAAAAAGCTTCCCAGACATGACCATCTGGATCCTCAACGCTGCGACTAAACATAAAACCCAGATCTTGCGATGGATAGCTGTCAGCGATGCCTGCAGTCTTGCCTGCTGCATCGGCCAGCGCATTGACATCGTCTGGGCTCTCATCCGAGTCTTTTAAAATGCCGGTTGATCTTCATTCCGCCTGCACTGCCTCGACTTGAATTCGCAGTGCCACATCCATCTTGAAGCCCCAATCCTTGCCGGCATCGAGGCCGAATTCCGCGCGATTGAATGTCGCGGTCGCGTCCGCACCGCACAGCTCACGTTTGAGTAGTGGATGCGGAATGCACTTAAAAGAATTGATGTTCAGCAAAACCGGCTTGGTGACACCCCGCAGCGTCAACTCGCCATTGACCTTGGTCGGCGCGCCATTCACAAAGCCCGCCAGTTGGCCTTTATAAGTCGCCTTGGGATTATTAGTGACATCAAAAAACTTGTCGCCTTTAGCCCACGTGTTCATCGCGTCCAGCCCGAAATCAATGGTCGACAAATCGATGGCGAGTTCGACTGTCCCGGTCCCAACCACCTTATCCATGCTGACTTTGCCGGAGGTCTTATTGATCTTGCCGCGCCACACCGAGACACCCATATGATCCGCCTCAAAACTTGGATAGGTATGCGTCGGGTCAATGTTGTAAACGCTAGGCGCTGCGCCCGCCGACTGGATTAGCCCTATAGCCCCGCACGTGAGGACCGTCAGCATTGATGCGATTTTATTGAACATGATTGGTGTTCTTTCCAAGTTGGTTAAACGTTTGAAACAGCGTCATCACGCCGCTTGCGCGGACGCGGCGACTACATCGAGTTCGCGCACCGGACGTACTTCGATGCTGCCGTATTTGATCGGGGGAATTTTTGAGGCAAGACGGATGGCGTCGTTCAAGTCTTTGGCGTCGAGCAAATAAAAGCCTGCGAGCAGCTCCTTAGTCTCGGCAAATGGGCCGTCAACGACCGATAGCTGGCCATTGCGCACACGTAAGGTTGTCGCGGTTTCCACCGGATGCAGCGGCTCGGCCGCGAGTAAATGCCCGCTCTCCATCAGGCTTTGGCCGTACGCAAGGCAGGTCTCATCGGGACAGGCGCTCCAGCTTTCTTTCGAGAGGTAGACAAGGGCTAGATATTTCATGTGGTCTCCAGTTTGCGTTCATATTGCAATCAACTCGCCATTGATAATCCACGGCGTGCCAAATTTATCAACCACCATACCCCAACACTTTGCCCAAAACGCCGGCTGCATCGGCATGGTGATGTTCCCGCCCTCGGTGAGCGCGCTGAAGATGCGTTTTGCATCGTCGGTGGTGTTGTAGTTGAGCGTGAGCGTAAAGCCCTTCATGCCTTCGTACTGCATTTGGCTCGGACAGTCGCCCGCGTACAGATAACCTCCATCTGGCAGCGCCAGGCGCGCATGCAGAATGTGATGCGCGGTGGCGGGCGGGATCTCTGCGGCCATCGGCGAATCAGCGCCACTCATCATGACATCGATCCTGCCGTCGAGCGCGTCGGCGTAGAAATTCATCGCTTCGCGGCAGTTCCCGTTAAACGACAGGTAGGAAATGGGGTGTGGCATGTTGGCTCCTGAGGTTGAAAGTTTTTGCCTTGCACACCCTAGTCGAACGAGAATTGCCCAAATCGACATCGCCAGAAATTATTTTTTACAGTCCGCGTGTAGACCACTAACCGGTAAGCTCAGCCAAGCGCCGTTCGATAAACCGCCGCGCCGGCAGCTGCTGCGTAAGCTTGAGCGCCGCCCAGTAAGCCTCCCGTGCTTCGTCGAATCGCCCAAGTCGGCGACACAAATCCGCTCGCGCGGCATGTGCCAGATGATATTGCTTGATTGCGTCAAGCGTCAGCAGGCGATCCACCAACACGAGTCCCGCCGCGGGACCGTCGCGCATCGCCACCGCCACCGCCACCGCGCGATTTAATTCCACAATCGGTGACGGTTGCACCAGTAGTAATTCGTCATAAAGCCCGCTGATCTGCGCCCAATCCGTTTGCTCGTAATGCGCTGCCTCTGCATGCACTGCAGAAATCGCCGCCTGCAGACAATAGGCACCAAAGCCGCGCAAACCCAAAGCCCGCTCCACGAGCGCCGCACCTTCCGCAATGAGCTGATGGTCCCAGTCGCCGCGATTCTGCTCGTCTAGCGGCACCTGATGGCCGTGTGCGTCGATCCTCGCGCCCCGTCGCGATTCGTGCAGCAGCATGAGGGCAAGTAATCCCAGCACTTCAGGTTCCGGCAATAGATCCGCCAACAAGCGCGCCAGTCTAATGGCCTCGGCAGAAAGGTCGGCGCGCGTGACGGTCTCGCCCGATGACGGCGAATAGCCTTCGTTGAACACCAGATACACCACCTGCAACACGCTCACGAGGCGTTCGGGCAGCTCGTTGCTCTCGGGCACCTGATACGGAATATGCGCGTCACGAATCTTGGTTTTGGCGCGCACGATCCGCTGCGCCAGCGTAGGTGCGGGCAGCAAAAACGCGCGGGCAATTTCTTCAGTCGTCAGCCCGCAGACTTCGCGCAAGGTCAGCGCAACCTGCGCGTCCTGCGGCAACGCAGGATGACAGCACACAAAAATCAACCGCAGGCGATCATCTTCAAGTTGATGTTCATCTTCAATGGCGCTTGATTGATCGGGCGCCGACTCAGCTAGCGTTTCAGCCAGCGCATCGACATCATCAACAGCGCTAAATCGCGATTGCCGCCGAATTGAATCGATGGCCTTGAAGCGGCCCGCTGAAACCAACCAAGCGCTCGGGTTGGCAGGGATGCCGTCAACTTCCCATTGCTCAACGGCCGCACGAAACGCATCGTGCAACGCTTCTTCCGCCAAATCGAAATCACCCAGCAGGCGCACCAGCGTGGCAAACACACGGCGGGCATCGCGACGATAAATCGACTCAATCTGTTGATGCAATGCGTTCATCTGCCGGATTCTAGCAGTCACTGTAAGATCGCCGTTTTACGGGCAGTTTCAGGCAAAAATGCTTGAAACCGCGCTTATTCATTGGTGTTCAGCTTTGCGCCGCAATTCGAGGCTGAATCACATGCAGCATACGCAACCGCAGGATTTTTTGATTTACGGCCTTACAAATACAAATAGCGCTGAACGCTTTTGAATCCTTGCACTCATAAGACGTCGACGGTAACATCCTTAGATCTGATTTTGATCAACTGCCTGAAATAGGGGAAATTCGTGTCAACTGTAAAAAGCATGCTCGCGCAAAAAAGCAGCACTCTTATCCAAGTCCGCTCCAGCGATATGGTGATCGAGGCGCTGGAGAAAATGCGGGACAATCGCGTGCGATCCGTGCTCGTTGTTGATGACGATCAGCTGACCGGCATCATTACGCAGGGTGACTGCGCGATCAAAGTGTTGCTGCCGGGACTTGATGCCGGCAAAACAGTCGTCAGCCAAGCAATGACGCGTTCGCCAATGACAATCAAGCCGGATGATTCAATTGAGGCGTGCATGGGGCTCATGGTCAATCGGGGTTTTCGTCACCTACCTGTCCTCAACGAAGGAAAGTTGGTGGGGGTGATTTCTATCGGCGACGTGGTCAAAGACACGATGCGCGAGATGGGGCACACAATCAATTTCCTTGAGACCTACATCAAGGGACACGGCGTTCAGTCGTAACACACTGCCGGCAGGGCCGGACCAGCCGCAATCGCCGCATAGGGAAATCCAAGTGGGCGAGTCTAACTAAGGCATCGTGCAGCGCCTGCTCAGACGTAGCACACGTTCAACTAGAGCTGCCAAAGGCCGTGCTCATTGCCACCAAGCGAATAGATGGCGCAGGTACCATGGCCGGGGATTTGCATCGGTGGCAGCGCGAGCTTGGCACCGGCATGAACCGCTGCGGCCACCGCCGTGTTGATATCGTTCACCAGCAAATAGGGCCGCACGACCGGCTCCTCAGTCTCACGCAACGGCGCGCGCACGCCCACCAACCCACCGCCCTCTAACGCAGCCGTTCGCGCGTTTCCCAGGGCCGCGTCAGGTGCCCCAAACGGCACACCATGCGCAGCCGCATAGGCCGCACAAACCGCATCAACTTCCTTGGTCACTATTTCGAGATAATGAATTCGCACGGGTTCTCCTCGCGTCTAAGTTGGAATGGATGTTGCAGTGTGGCCATAATGTTGCGCGTCAGTCAGCCTAGCCAGCGCGACGAGTGAATTTCATTTTCCAATTGGTTTCCCAAGTGATGCCGCTGTCGGCGGAGAACGCTTGCTCCCAACGCGGATCACCATCGGCAGGCACGGCCCACGTGAATCGCACACGGATGGCGGTGCCGTTGAGCACGTCGTCGGCATAGAACACGCCCACGCCGTCTTTGAATTGGCCCACAACAGGTACGTCGACGCGGTGCGGACTTCTTGTGTCCAGCCACCAGATTGCCCATGTCTTTGATTCAGTATCATAGGAGCGAAATGCGGCGGCACGATAGTTGCCCTCTGGCAGGCGAAGTAAATTGTCTTCGACGTTGCCGAAGCCGCCGAGTATTTTTGTGGTCGCTGATTCGCCGCTGAAGCCGATCCAATCCTGACAACCGGTGAGGCGCTCTTTCAGTCTGCTGTGCTCGACCGTCCAACTGCCGATGATGAAGTCGAAGTCGTCCGGTGCAGTGGTTTGTTGTTGGATATTGGTCACGATTACTCCGCAAAGGAGATTTGCTAAGGGATGAAGTTTGACACGCGCTGCACAGAGTGGCGAGCCCGCGGTGAGCCCTAGCGTGCCGCGCGTCGCTTGGCGCGAAGTAGCAATAAAGCTACCGTAACCGCGCCAGCGCCCAGTAAGAACGGCTGCCAGAACAATGACGTAAGGCCTGCGACCACGAGCTGACGAATTGACGCGGCAAACAGAACGGTGCCAAGAATAAGTCCCGCCAATACCTGAAGCCTCGGCCAAAGCAAACAGACCGCAGCGAACGTTTGCGCCACCGCGACCCAGACTTGGCCGCGCGCGCCCAGCGGCGTCGCTTCATAGTGCTGCAGCATTTCCGGGCTACCCAGCCAATGCTGCAACGCCGACCAGCCAATGTAGAGGCCGAGGGCGCCAAGCATGACGCTAAGGATTATGACCACAGGAGCTTTAGCGTTCGGCTTAGCGTTCGGTTCAATGTTCGACATATCAAGCATCCGCGATGAACTCAGGCATAAATTTAGATCATTTGCTGGAGTGTACTCAGGGAATAAATATCTGCCTAACGACTGAGCGATGCAGCGGCTGCACGCAGAAGCGCGCGCGAATAAAGTTTATGGAAACCAAGCAGTGCGGTAAAGGTAAGCCCCAAACTTTTCTCCCCCGTGGTGGTGTTTATGCGCGGCGTGATTGCTGAGCCGAAGTAAAGTGTCGTGCCCGACGCGCCGCTGCCACCCTGCCCCGCACCGCTTAGCACCGAGCCTACTGGCGCGGCCGTCTTAAGCCATGATCGTGTTCTTCCGGTGCTGTCTGCAAGCAGCAGCTCGCCTTCATTTCGCGCCTCAACAGACCACACAGCGAACGTGTTCGCGCGTCCCGCCGCGAGGGCGTTCACGTCATCATCCGTTGACGGTCGCCGTGCAACCCAGCTGAGAATTGACCTCTCCAGCCGAAAGAGTCGCGAAGTGTAAAACGCAGCGACAAACTGCTCCTGCGACACGACGCCTCGAACCTGCGTTTTATAGGCATCAGCGAAACCGCCGCCGGCCACATAGCGCGCGAGTAAGGAAGATTTTGGAACGTCGCAGCGAGAGATGATTGGCATGCCGAATTGTAGCGCCTGACGCAAGATAATCCGTAACAAGCCGCTGACCTGACTTGTATATCGCCGTCAAACTTTCGGCTCGGAACAACTGCGATGCTAAATTCCAAATTTTTAATTCGGCCAACGTCTTTGAGACTATTGAAGCTGCACGCAACATTTCCGCATCAAGCCGCGAATTTTCCGCCGACTATTTTTGATTCAACAGTTTTAATAACACTAGCATTGGCGGGCATCTCAAACCACTTCTTGTCTGAAATGCCCATGGATATTGGGCTTTCATTTGCAAATCACTTCGATAAACACGTTATTTAGGTGCGTTTTTGATCAACGTTGAAGATAATTTTTCGGGTGGTCGTTTTGCGCCAATCACTAAACTGAATCGCTTTGATTCGATGACGCCTTCGCCATGGTTTTCGCGGCATCTGGAATAGCGGCGTGCTGCGCCAAAAACGCCACAAGGAAATAGCCAAGGATCGGGCTGGCCCCGAAGCCAAGCAAGGGTACTGGCGTGACTTGCAGCGGCGCTAGTGCATACAAAGTCGTGAAGTAAATACCTATCGACAGCAGGGCAGCCGAGCGCCGGACAAATGCAAGCCACGCAAAAGCCAACACGGGTAGGCTAGCCGCGAGGATTGCGATGAACAGCGCAGCGCGGGAGAAGTCGCGCGCCACATCAAAGACGCCCTCGACATAACGCACAGGAGATAAGGTGTCTGGCTGATACCAACCAGCAAATGCCGTAATCAAGAGCGTAGCAAACGCAATTACTTTATAGGTGCGTGCCAAATGAGAGGCGGCAAGAATCGGAACAGCCGCCAACGCAAACGCGCTCAGTTGAGCCGCGTCGGGTTGTACGAAAAGTCCCAGCGCGACGAGCATTGCCGCCACCACGCAGGCGGGCTGGGAAGCGCTTTGGGCCGCGCTAGCGTAGTACCAGATGCAAAGGAATGACGGAAGAACAATCGCTGCGACGTACAAACGCAAACCGCCCAAGCCCAGCCAACGATGCGGACTACCCGGCGCTCCAAAAGCAAGCGGGACAAAGAGGCATGCAGCCAGCGCAAGCAGAATCCAATGATGCCCGCGTAGAGAAACCCTCGTCTTCTTTAAGCGTACCGCTGAGAGCACACAGACCGCACTGATGGTGGCAACAACGCCCTGTTGTATGAGCAAGGACCGCGCTGCATCCGCAATAGCCATAAGCAGGAGCGATCCTACCAATGCTGGAACGGCAGCGAAGACTAGGAGACGGGTGGTCATGGGAAATTCATTCGCTTGGCGGCTAGACGCAAAACATTACTGGGGCCGACACGATTGTTAGCCAATCAGTAATGGTGACTTACACTATTCATTTGGGAGGGACTAACTCGCACTTGGCGGAACTATCGCGAGCAGCTCAAAGATACTGCAGACCACGGGCATTAGTTGCGTTGGTGCCCGCCCGATTCGCGCGCACTCGCGCGAGAAGAACGCCCAGTGTCCCGCGCGCCAATACTCAAGCGACCCGTCGCCCTCGCCTTCAATTGCCGCGTACGCGTCCGACACTTCATTAAACGCAACGATCTCGACACTCGTAAGGCGTGTGTGTTTGCGCCGATTGAATTTTGACCCACCGTGCCGATTGAATATTGACCCAGGCCCGGTCGTCGCTTTTTGAATCAGCAACTGTGGATAAGTGTAGCAAATTGCTGTTTCGTTTAGTCCTCCTTCAGTTTGCAGTAA
>JBBRFJ010000072.1:0-15475 GCA_038224475.1 Burkholderiales bacterium | reverse complement strand
CCATCCCATCCGTCAGGTAGCGGCACGCCGGGTCGGCCCGTCATGGGGTAGATGTAGATCACATGTCTTCCCACAAGAGACGCTAGGTCGACAGTCGAACCGTCTGTAGCGACAAGCGTGACTGCAGGTAGGGCAGTTCCCGCAAGGTGGGCTGCAGCGCCATCGTCGGCTGGGACTGGAAGATCCGAAGGGAGTTGACTGAGATTTGTTGACATGATGATGGACTCGTTTTAGACGCCTAACGTGAAGATGACCGGACCACAACTACGCTTGGTGAAGCCGCTTTTTGCCGTTGTGGGTCCGAGTCTATTGATCAATTAATCGGCAAGCTCATTGCTCATCTTCCGACCGTAGTGGCGAGTACGTCCACTCAAATGCATCAAGGACGGCCGCAGCTTGTACGTCGAACTCTTCCCGGTAATGGTGCTGGTGAGGAAAGGAAATATCCACCACGCCTTCAGAATAGCCATTATCCCCGAGAACAGTTAAAAATTTCTGCATTGGCCCGTAGGCGAAAAGCTGGTTGTGACGATCCCACACCACGGTGGCCTGTTCGGCTGATGAATGTGCCCAGATATCGAACCGAGAATCTGAGCACAGATAGCTACCAAACGCTTCTACATATTTACGCAGTTGCTCAGCCGAAACTGCTGGGCTTTGGTATCGACCTGCCTTTGCCTCACCTCTCGGTGTATGAAGGACATAGAGCAGAAAGTATGGGGGCTCAAGGCTCGCCACCATCCGCAAAAATACACTTGGATCACCGCCAGGAACGCCAGCGACGATTTTCGGACTGGCGTTGTCTTTCGAGACCAACGAAAAGTTCGTCGGGTACGAATGAGGTACCCACTCTCCAGCAACTTGATGCGACAGTTTGTGCATTTGGGGTTTAACGATCTAGGTAAGGGGCGCTGCGCGGAGCTTTATCGCGCAGCGTCCATCGACCGGAGTGAGCGGCCTTGACCGCTGTGTTAGACGGCCCGATACGACGCTGGCTACGATGTGCTTTCAATTGGTGCCCCGGTAGAAGGTCTTGCCCGATTGAATGAATTTTTCAACTTCCCCCCAAGCCTTTGAATCCCCCTTCTTAGGCGCTTTGAAGTCGAGCCCCATACTGAAGGTTATACCCCCGCAATCGGGACACTTACGCTCCGTCGCGGCATCCTTCTCCCACGCTTCACGAATAGCCGCTCCTTGTTGCTCTGCTGTCATGTAGTGATTGACTGCAGCTACGTTCAAGGGACGCTTGAAACTCTTTCTGCACGCGAAGCACGCGTAGTGCATAGTTGGTCCTGAGTGAGCCATAGCCGTCTAACGAGGCTGTAGGAAAAGTCTAAACATTTACATATCGTGCCGTGAACTAAACGAAAGATCAAGGTCGAATCATGGGATCAACTTTCGGAGACGACGATGGCCCGTTATAAACACATTGACACCAGCCCGCGCTTTCTCGCCGTTGACCTTTCCAAGCAACTTCTACCGGGCAGTTTCGAGCACGCGTTAAATCATCTGATCGATCACGAGCTCGATCTATCCAGCTTCGATGCCCGCTACCGCAACGACGATACCGGCGCCACCGCCTATCCACCCGCCATGCTGCTCAAGATCGTGCTGTTCGCCTACTCGCAAGGCATCATCGGCAGCCGTCCGATCGAACGCGCCTGCCGCGACCACGTCACCTTCATTGCCCTGTCGGGTGACAACGCACCGCACTTTACGACCATCGCCGACTTCGTCAGCAAGCTCGGTGCTGACATCACCCGCATCTTCACCCTGGTGCTGGCGATTTGCGACCGCCAGGGTCTGATCGGTCGCGAGATGTTCGCCATCGACGGGGTCAAGCTGCCGTCGAATGCCTCGAAAGCCAAGAGCGGCACGCGTGCCGAGTTCGAACGTCAAGCAGCCAAGCTCGATACCGCCGTCGCCACCATGCTCACGCGTCACCGCGAGGCCGATGCCAGCAACACTGTCGAGCCCGACCAACGTGCGAAGGAAGTCAAACGCATCGAACGCCTGAAACGCGATGCGACGCAGATTCGTGAATGGCTCGTGGCGCATCCCGATGATCGCAAAGGCAGCAAAGGCACCGTCCGCAAAAGCAACCGCACCGATAACGAGAGCGCCAAGATGGCCACCAGCAAAGGCGTCATTCAAGGCTACTGTGGGGTGGCAGTCGTTGACGACAAACACCAGATCATCGTCGATGCCCAAGCCCACGGCACCGGCACTGAACAGGAATTGCTGATGCCCGTGGTTCGCGCGATCAAGCCTTATTTGAACGCAAGCTCACTGATCACGGCCGATGCGGGGTATCACAGCGAAGCTAATCTCAAGGCGTTAGCCGACATAAAGATTGATGCGCTGATCACCGACAATGTCATGCGCAAGCGTGATGAACGCTTTGCTGATCAAGGTAAACACCACACCCAAGCGCATCCGCTGCATGACAAACGACCGGTCAAGCCTGAGCGTAAATTCGGCCCGCAGGATTTCCAATATAACGAGAAAACCAACACCTGCCTTTGTCCTGCCGGGCAAACGCTGTACTCAAACGGCAAGTAGTGCATCACGAATGGCCGGGTGCATCACAAGTTTCGGGGGGCTGGACGTGTCTGCGGCCCATGTGTTTTGCGCACGCAGTGCTTGCCCCATCCTGATCGCACCAAAACACGACAGGTCGCGTTCTTCGCCAAGCATCAGGCCTCGCCGCTCGAACACACGCAGCCGATGAAAGAACGCATCGATACCGATCAAGGACGTGCGCTGTACGGTGGACGTTTTGCGACCGTGGAGCCGGTGTTTGGCAATGTGCGCAGCAACAAGCGGTTAAACCATTTCACGCTACGCGGCAAAACCAAGGTAGATGGACAGTGGAAGCTATTCTGTCTGGTGCATAACATTGAGAAGTTGGCGAATTACGTTGCCGCGAAGCGAGCGTGAAGTAACGTAAAGGCGCAAAGCCTGATGCATGGGGATGACTTGACACGTCGTGATGAGCACGCAAAAAACACGAATAAAAACGGCGAAGAAAAAAAGCTGATGCAGCGTCGCGGCGTGGCTGAAAAGGGGTTTTCCTACAGCTTCAACGTTCGAGCTAAGCGGGCGACAACGGCAGGCCACACCGGCCATCAAGCGCTGGGCCTTTGGCCCATTTTGCGCTTGCTGTCCAGCGCGTCCTGCCGTTGTCGCCCGCTTGAGCGAGGGGTTAGGCCGCAACAGACGCACCGATAAAGGCCAGCTGAAACGCAAGAAATGAAAGCTTGACAATGGGCTGAACTGATTGTTCCGTTGCGGAGGGATCTACTTCCGGATCGGCCGACAAGAATTTCACTGAATTTCGAATGGGATCGACATAACGCTTTGTTCTATCCTCGGTAAGCGCAAAGTCGAACCAGTGATGTGCAGCATCATTTCGAAGTTGCCGAATGAGGTGAATATCTGAGTGCAGGCTATCGTCAATCAGGCCAAGACATCGAGCCATATCAATGCGCGATGAAAATGTACCAAGCGCCTCATTGAAGTCGAATTGCTTATCAAGAAGTTTCTTGCTAGCGCTTGATTTTTCTAGTTCGCGTCGTAGTGCACGGCCGAGAACCTCATCGAAGGCTGCACCCAGCGCCAATATAGCGCCGCGTTCTGACTCTCGTCGAAAGCCTGTCAAGAAGGCATTGAGCTCGGCTTCAGTGACTACAGCGTTTGGCGACAATGCGCCGAGCTGCAGTTCACCAAGCATGGCGAGAGAAGTCGGGACGACGTCTTCAATTTCAGTGGGCATATATCTCCGATTTTGCGGCCTAACGCTGAGTTAAACGGCGCGCTGAAGCGAAGCGTAAGCGCGTCCGAGCGGAACGAAGTGCAGCGGTTTTGAACGACGTGTTAGTTTTGGTCATTTTCATCCCAAAAATTTAGGTTTCTATTTTCACGAAGCCCTTGTTTTAATTCCTCAACTAGTTCTCTCATTTTTGGGTTTCCTTCGACATCTGACATAGCCTGCATTACATCGAATAAAGTTTTGCGTTGATTACTCATGAAATGCCGTCTTGCCATAGAGGCACGAATGAGATCACATGTAAAACGATATGGGAATGGATTTGCCTCCATTTCTTTTAATCGTTCAATGTACTCAGCGGTAACGTCTTCCCACACAGCATTTGTGTCGGCCTCTTGGTCAAAATGAGCCGGAGCAACTTTACTGGGGGCGGCTCCATTAAAAATTGGAATCCCTGCCATTTTGTAGGCTTTCGCTACAAGTTCGGAACAAAACGATGAGTGATCGTTGCCGGAGCCCATAAAAACTTTGTTGTAACCTTGCCTAAGGAAATATAAACCACTTTTACTAAGTTCTTCCTGCTGGGCTTCGGAAATTCCTTTCAACCTTATGGCTCGCCACTCATTCGAACATGTCTTGAGTTCATCGATGATAAATGTGATGTGAACCCCACCATCTCCGGTAGCATGAACGAAAGTTCCGTCGCCAAGACCTAGGGCAACGTGACTAGATACCGCTTTACCGTAAATCGCCTTCTGTGCAAGAACCAAAGATGCTGAGAGCTTTGACTCACCGGTGACCAACAATACATCCCCGGAAAGCATGTTATTCCTCACAAAAACCTAACGTGTTTTATTTTGCATATCCGCAATATAACTGTTATCACAGCGCGCTACAAGTCAGCGAGTACAGCTAGAAGCAGGCTTTGCCACATCAAGCATTATTGTTATACTGAATAAATGAACAGTATAACAACACGACACGATTCGCCGCGCTTGCTCGATCTCCTGCGGCGCGAAGTGCGCTACCGCCATTACGCGCTTTCGACAGAAAAAGCATACGTGTATTGGGTTCGTTTTTTCGTAAAGTTTCACCAACTCACGCACCCGCGTGAGATGGGTGCAGCGGAAGTTGAGGCATTTTTGTCACATTTGGCGAATGATCGAAATGTCTCGCCTTCTACGCATCGTCAGGCGCTATCAGCATTGCTCTTTTTGTACGGTGAGGTGCTGAAAATCGACCTGCCCTGGCTAAAGGAAATTGGGCGGCCAAAATTAGTCCAGCGCCTGCCGGTCGTACTCACTGTTGATGAAGTTCGGCGCACGTTGGCGGCCATGGACGGGACCGCGCGGCTCATCGCGCAGGTGCTGTATGGGACGGGGATGCGCATTATGGAGGTGCTGCGCCTGCGGGTGAAGGATGTTGAGTTTGATCGTGGCGTGATCATTGTCCGTGAGGCCAAGTTGGCAAAAGCGGGCGGAAAAGATTGGGTGGTAATGCTGCCCGATTCTTTGCGTGAGGCGCTGGCGGCACAGATCGGGCAATCAAAAGCGTTGTGGGCGCTAGATCGGGCAGACAGCGTGGCGGGCGTTGAGTTGCCCTTTGCGGTGGCGAAGAAATACCCGCAGGCTGATGAATCGTTCGCGTGGCATTGGGTGTTCTCCCAGGCAACACGCTCACGCGACCCGCGTACCAGCATCACCCGCAGACACCATTTTTACAACGATACATTTCGCCGCGCCTTTGCCCGCGCGATGAAGCAGGTGGGCGTGATGAAGCCCGCCACGCCGCACACGCTGAGGCATTCGTTCACCACGCATCTACTGCAAAGTGGCGCGGATATTCGAACTGTTCAAGAACTTTTAGGCCACGAGGATGCGTCAACCACGAAGATCGATACGCATGCGGCGACAATTGGCAGCGGCATACGCAGCCCCATTGATACGCTGCTGGCGACCCCAGCTCCGGTACGCGCGAGTCGAGAGACGCTGCGTGCTTTGAACGAGATGCCGGCTTAGTGATAGACGCCTAGTCTGCAAAACACCATTGCTACCGATGCAAACAATAGTCGATCGCGTCAAAAGAGGATCGCGCCAAAAGAAGGTCGCGCGTAAGCGCTTCACGAGGCGGTAAAAGATACAAAAATTAAACCCTAAGCAGGGCGGGCATTTCGAAGTATTTTTGGTTGAAACGCCGCGCCAGTACTAGAGTTTGGTGCGCCCGACTGGATTCGAACCAGTTACCCTCGGCTTCGGAGGCCGATACTCTATCCAAATGAGCTACGGGCGCGTTTTTGAAGAACAGACCAGATTTTACCATCTGCCTGAGCTGCTCGTCGTTCTCGTTGTCTTACGATTCGTTTTGTTCGTCAGCGATACACGCCAGCAGCTGCGAATCCCAAGCGGGCAATTTGAAACCCAGCGCCGCTTCAATTTTGGCGCAATTGAGCACTGAATAAGCCGGGCGCTTGGCTGGTGTTGGATATTCAAGCGTTGAAATAGCGCGAATATTCTTTACCCGTCGTGCAGGATCGCGGGTGTTAGCAAGAATGGCCGAGGCAAATCCATGCCACGACGTCATGCCGCTGGCCGCCACATGATAAAGGCCATCCGTGATTTTTAAAGATGCTGTATTCAATCCAAAATCCAGCGAGCGTTCAGTGGTGTCCGCCACCAAACGCACCCACGTCGGGGAGCCGATTTGATCGTTCACCACGCTTAAGCTTTCGCGCTCGCGCATCAGTCGCAGCATCGTTAACATAAAATTTTGTCGCCGATTCCCGTACAGCCAGCTCACGCGCATCACTAGATGACGCCGGGCGATTGAGGCCACGGCGATTTCACCCGCCAGTTTGGATTTCCCGTAGATGCCTAGTGGTGCGACAGGGTCGGTTTCAATATGCGGCCTAGTCGCGCTGCCATCGAACACATAGTCGGTCGAATAGTGAACAATCGGCACATCCAAGCGATTTGCTTCTTCCGCCAACACCCCAGGCGCAATGCCGTTGATCGCAACGGCAAGATCGGCTTCTTTCTCCGCAAGATCGACGGCGGTGTAGGCAGCCGCGTTAAGGATCAAGTCGGGTTTGATCGCGCGAACTGTTTTAACGATCTGATCCGGATGCAATAGATCGAGCTCGTGTCGGTCAAGCGCAATAACTTCGTGCTGCGCTTTAGGTGTACGCGAAAATTTGTTGGCAAGTTCATAGCCCAGCTGGCCATTCTTCCCGGTAATTAATATTTTCAAGCGAAGCAGTCCGCGTTTTTGAATAATGCGCCTTCCGCATCTTTGGCGTTAACGCGCGGCTGATGATTGACGCGGTCCAATGGCCATGCGATTTCAAGTGCGGGATCGTTCCACAACAAGGTGCGCTCGTGCTCTTTAAACCAGACATCGGTAGTTTTATAGAGAAATTCCACACCATCGGTGAGCGCCATAAAGCCATGCGCAAACCCTGCGGGCACCCACAGCATCCGTTTATTTTCAGCCGACAACACGACTGAAATATGCTTGCCAAAAGTCGGTGATGTGCGACGCATATCGACCGCAACATCGAATACCTCGCCTGCGGTCACCCGAACCAATTTGCCCTGCGGATGCTGAATTTGGTAATGCAGTCCGCGCACCACGCCCGCCGCTGAGCGTGAATGGTTGTCCTGCACAAAGTCAGGGGATACGCCTGTTGCTTGGAAAAATTTATCGCGGTTATAGCTTTCGTAAAAAAAACCGCGTTCATCATTGAACACCGCAGGCTCAATAATTTTTACGTCCGCGATGTTGGTATCAATGACCTTCATCCTTGCAGTTTCTCTTTGAGCATCGCGATTAAATATTGGCCGTAGCTATTCTTCAACATTGGTGCTGCCAACGCTTCAATTTCTGAAGCCCCGATCCAGCCTTGTCGATATGCAACTTCCTCCGGGCAAGCCACTTTCAATCCCTGCCGCCGTTCGATAATTTCAATGTATTGCGATGCTTCCAGCAGCGACTCGTGCGTGCCGGTATCGAGCCAGGCCATGCCGCGTCCCATCACTTCGCAATTGAGTTCGCCCCGTTCAAGATAGAGCCGGTTCAAATCGGTAATTTCTAATTCGCCGCGCGCGGAAGGCTTCAGGTCAGCGGCCAATTCGCAGACGTTCTTGTCGTAAAAATAAATACCGGTCACGGCATAGCTGGATTTTGGTTTGTTTGGTTTTTCTTCCAGCGAAATCACTTTGCCGGCCGCATCAAATTCTGCCACGCCATAACGTTCCGGGTCGTGCACGCGATACGCAAACACGGTTGCGCCCTCGGTTCGCGCAGAGGCACGCTGGAGTTGCGCTGAAAAATCGTGGCCGTAAAAAATATTGTCACCCAAAATCAGCGACGATATCGAGTCGCCGATGAACGACTTCCCAATAATAAAAGCCTGTGCCAAACCATCCGGCGAAGGCTGCACCGCATACGTTAAATTCATTCCCCACTTGCTCCCGTCGCCGAGCAGCTCTTGGAACCGCGGCGTGTCGTGTGGTGTGGAAATGATCAAAATATCGCGGATGCCCGCCAGCATCAAAGTCGAGAGCGGGTAATAGACCATCGGCTTGTCGTAAATCGGCAGCAGCTGCTTTGAGACGACCTGAGTTACCGGATAGAGGCGCGTGCCACTGCCGCCGGCGAGGATAATGCCTTTGCGATTCATGGCGTTGCTCCGGTACTGCTGTATTGCGTTTCAACCCATTGCCGATATTCGCCGCTCACCACCGATTGCACCCATGCGTCGTTTGCGAGATACCAAGCCACGGTTTTGCGAATGCCGGAATCAAAGGTTTCTATGGCGCGCCAACCTAATTCGGTTTCGAGTTTGGTGGCGTCAATGGCATAGCGCTGATCGTGGCCCGGGCGGTCTTTAACGAACGCGATTTGGCTTGTGTAGGATTTGCCATCCGCGCGCGGCTGCATCTCGTCCAACAGCGCGCAGACGGTGTTGACGACTTGCATATTCGTACGCTCGTTTTTACCGCCGACGTTATAAACTTCACCCACGCGGCCACGCGTCAGCACGGTGCGAATTGCAGCGCAGTGATCGGTGACATATAGCCAGTCGCGCACGTTCTTACCATCGCCATATACCGGTAGCGGCTTGCCGCCAAGCGCGTTCAAAATCATCAGTGGAATAAGCTTTTCCGGGAAATGATACGGGCCGTAATTGTTTGAGCAATTGGTGGTGAGCACCGGCAATTTGTGGGTGTGGTGGGCCGCGCGCACCAAATGATCTGATGCGGCTTTGGAGGCCGAATAAGGACTGTTCGGCTCGTAGCGATGGGTTTCGGTAAACGCAGGCGCGATATCACTCAGCGAGCCATATACCTCGTCCGTGGACACATGCAAAAACCGGAAGGCCGCTTTTTTATCCTCGGCCAACGTAGAGAAATAGGCGCGCACTTCTTCAAGCAAATTGAAGGTACCGACAATATTGGTTTCGATAAATTCAGCCGCGCCAAGGATTGAGCGATCAACATGGCTTTCCGCCGCGAAATTTACAATCGCCCTCGGTTGGGTTGCCGCAAGCAGCGTCCCGATCGCTGCGCGGTCGCCAATGTCGCCGCGATGAAAGCGATAATGGGGGTGTGTTGCGAGGTCGGCGAGCGACGCTAAATTGCCCGCATAGGTGAGCTTATCGAGATTGAGAACGGGCTCGTTTTCCTCGGCCAACCATTGCCGGATGAAATTAGAACCAATAAAACCTGCACCGCCGGTGACTATGATCATAGAGAAATCGTAATTGAAATTGAGCGGCGGATTTGCGCGCGGCGCTTAGCTTAAAAGCCTATTTTATCTCTGGGCTCTCTACCGATGATTTCTTCGACAATTCAATCAATTTCGCATATTTGGCAAACGCCGCAAAGCATCCAATCGCGACATGGGCGAAACCGGGCCCGCCATCCATGAATCCTTGCCTGAGAAAATAAAATTTAATGAATCTCGACAGAGGGCTCAAAAATAATTTGAAATATCCGGCACGCACGCCTTGCCCATAGAGCGCTTGTGCATGCAGACTCGAATAGCGATTCTGTTTGGCCAGATATAGCGTCACATCTTCGGCGGAGTCGTGCATGAGATCCCCGCGCAGTTGGCCAACGTCGGCCGTGGTGATGACTGTTTCGTGCACTTCATCGTTGCTCCAGCTCGCATGATTCCGATCAAACAGGCGTAGCGACCAATCAGGATAACCCTCGCCGTGCGCCAACCAGCGGCCCAAAAAACGGTTTCGTCTAGGCATACGATACGCATGATGCTGCGGCGATGATGGCTCAAACACCGCGCGGATACTGGCTTCCAGGGCAGGTGATACGCGCTCATCAATATCCAGACATAGCACCCAATCGTGTTTTGCGGCGCTGACGGCAAATTGCTTTTGACGACCAAACCCAAGCCATTCCTTTTCGATCAGACGGCAACCCATCACGTCGGCGATGGCGCGCGTCTCGTCCGCGGAGCCGGAATCGACCACCAACACTTCATCAGCAAATTTCACGCTCTCAATGCACGCGCCAATCTGGCTGGCGGCATCTTTGGCAATGATGACAACGGATAAGGGGATTTTTTGGTCGGGCACTTTTGTGATTTATGTCGTAGATTTCAAACCAAAATCGAGCGTTATCGAGAATTCAAAAGCGCTCACAATCAGCTTCGCAATTGTAAGGGGTTAGTGAAAAAATCCCCAGTTGATGGTTTCACGGCCTCATTATCCGTCCAGCGGGTTACTTTCCCGCTTGTGCTCCGCTAAAATGCGGCGTGCGCGTACTGCTAGTCAAACTCTCTTCGATGGGTGATGTGATCCACAATTTACCCGTGGTGACCGACCTTGCGCGGGCGTTTCCGGGCATCGAAATCGATTGGGCGACGGAAGCGCCGTATGCGGATCTGGTTTCGTTGCACCCCGCGGTGAAACGCGTTTTCCCAATTCATTTGCGTGCCCTGAAAAGCCAGTGGTGGCGTCCCTCACTATGGGCGCAGCTGGTGGGCGAGCGTCGCGTGCTGGCCAGCCGCCAGTATGATGCGGTGATTGACACACAGGGCTTGGTCAAAAGCGCCATTATTGCGCGCGGTGCGGGTCAACCTATTTCCGGCTTTAGCAAAGCGTCGGCGCGCGAGCCGTTGGCATCACGATTTTATGATTTCACCTTCGATATCGCCGTTAAGCAGCATGCGGTTGATCGAAACCGGCAGTTGGTGGCTGCGGCGATGGGCTATAAGATCATCAGCGCGGCAGACTATGGCTTGAGTCTTCAAACAGCACGTCCTGCCTGGCTTTCAAGCCAACCCACTATTGTGCTATTGCATGCCACCAGCCGCTTAGATAAAGAATGGCCATTGGCGAATTGGGTCGCGCTGGGTAAAAAGCTGAACGCCCTTGGTTTTAACGTGGCGCTGCCTTGGGGCAATGAAAAAGAAAGGAATGTGAGTGAGAAGATTGCCGAGGCGTTGACCTACGTGAGCGTTGCGCCTGCCATGAACTTGACGAGTGCGGCAGCGCTAATCGCGCACGCGGTGGGCGTGGTGGGGGTAGATACCGGACTTGCGCATTTGGCGGTGGCCTTCAAGCGCCCAACCGTGGGAATTTACATTGCTACGCAGCCGGCATTAACCGGGCTGTACGGTGGTATCGACGCGATAAATCTCGGCGGCGGTGCGCCCAGCGAAATATCTAATCCCAGCGTGGAAGCGGTCTTTGAGGCGCTTTTGGCTCATCTGCCGCGCCCAGTCTAGCGATGCTTCGGTTCCTCTACACATTATTCCTAATTGCCGCCACGCCGCTGGTGTTGCTGCGGCTGTGGTTGCGGGGTCGCCGTGAGCCAGGATATCGGCAGCACATCAGCGAGCGGTTTGGTGATTTCAACCAGCCCGCATTATCTGGCGCGATCTGGATTCACGCTGTATCGGTGGGCGAAGTCCGCGCAGCTGCGCCGATCATTGCTGCGCTGCGCGTGCGCTTTGCACATCGCCCAATTCTAATCACTTGCATGACGGCCACGGGGCGCGCGACGGCGAGTGAGCTGTTTGGAGACGTGGCGGTAATTACTTATTTGCCTTACGATTTTCCGTGGGCGCACCGTCATCTGATTCAGCATTTTGATCCTCGCGTGTTGTTGGTGATGGAAACCGAGATATGGCCGAATTTGCTGGCCGGGTGCCGTGAAAAAAACATTCCGACAATGTTGGTAAATGCACGGCTGAGCGAGCGCTCGCGAGCCGGCTATGCGCGGTTCGCGCCGGTGCGCGGGCTCATTCGCGAGGCGCTTGAGGCTATGCATCAAATTGCGGCACAATCCGCCGCAGACGCACAGCGTTTAGCCTCGCTCGGCGCAAGCAGTGTGGTCGTGACTGGCAACGTCAAATTTGATATTGAGCCGAATGCGGATCAGGTCGCGCTCGGCAAGCGCTGGAAAGCACCGCTAGGCTCGCGCGGGGTGCTTTTGGCCGCCAGCACCCGCGACGGCGAAGAGGCGATGATTGTCGCAGCCTATAAAAACGCCTTTGATTCTACCGCGCGCCGTCAAACGCTGTTGGTCATTGTGCCGCGTCATCCACAACGTTTTGATGACGTATTTGCGCTGATGGTGAATGCGGGCCTGCGGGTCCAACGCAGGAGCGCGCTGACAGAATCTGCTGAGAAGGTTGATGTTGAACCCGACTCAGAGGCTTGGCTGGGCGATTCAATGAACGAGATGTTTGCTTATCTTGCGGTGTGTGATGTGGCATTTGTGGGCGGCAGCCTAGTGCCGGTAGGAGGCCAGAATTTGATTGAGCCTTGTGCGCTCGGTAAGCCGGTGTTGATGGGTCCGAGCACATTTAATTTTGCGGAGGCGGCGACTGCAGCCTTGGCCGCTGGCGCGATGATTTGCGTGAATGACGCAGAACAGCTGGTTTCGCGCGCAAAAGAATTGCTCGATAATGCCGAGCGGCGTGTATCAATGTCAGTTTGCGCCCTTGAATTTGCCGCGGCCCATCGCGGCGCGACTGAAAAGACCGTTAACCTTATTGCCGATTTAATTAAATAGCATGTCAACGCCGCCGCCATTACCGCCCCTCTTACCGCCGCTAATGAATTGCCTGCAAGCCGGTATGCAACTTTTGCAGTCGGGTGATGTGCGTGGCGCGGACAAGAATTTTCGGTCGGCGCTCGCCCTCGATGCCACGAACGTGCAGGCAAACTATGCGTGTGCGTTGGCCAGCTATCAATTGAACCGACTGCCTGAAGCGGAACAATTTCTGCGTCGTGCAATTCAGATTCAGCCCGGATATTTCCCGGCGTTTGGGACCCTTGGATTGGTGCTGCGCGCGATGGGCAACTATGCGGAGTCGATTGCTACTTTCGAGCAGGCGTTGGCCATCAAACCTGATTATGCCGAGGCTGCTTTTAATTTGGCGCTCGCCTACGTCGATATAAACGAGCGCATAAAAGCGATAGACCTCTATCGTCAAGTGCTGGCGCTTAAGCCGGACTTTACGCCTGCGTTAACCAATCTCGGTAATTTGATGCGTGCCGCAAACGAATTCGAGCAGGCTTTTGTATTTCTAGAGAAAGCCAAAAAGTTAATGCCCAACGATGCCACCGCTGACATTAACATCGCGCTGGTGTTGACCGATCTTGGAAGATACGTCGAAGCGATTTCGGCGGGCAAGCGTGCTGTGACGCTTGAGCCGACTTCTTATGAATCATGGGAAGCGCTGGGACATGCGCAATTGCTCGCGGGAGATTCCGGTGGTGCAGTGGTATCACTCGCGCGCGCGGATGACTTACATCCCAATGTTCCCCAGCTTAAATATGATCTGGGCGTGGCGCAAATTGCCAACGGCGATCTTGCACGTGGTCGCGAAACGTTGAATGCAGTTGAGGCGCTACGCCCCGAGTGGCTAAAAATTTTATTTGAGCGTGATCTTGCTCTCCCGCCGTTGTATGAAAGCCAGCGACATATTGCCGACAGCCGTGCGGCATGGATATCCGGACTGGAGAAAATTGAAGCGCGATTACTGGGTCGCGACGATTGGTCAATGCCAGAAGCCTTGATTGCGGTCTCTGCGCACACCGCGTTTTATTTGAATTATCAGGATGCCGACAATACCGCGCTACAACTCAGGTTCGCGCGTGTGGTCGAGCATGTTGTGCATCGCGCTTATCCGCAATTCAGCACGCCGCTCTCCTGGAAATGCGGCTTGCATGGGCAGCGTTTGCGAATCGGTTTCACCAGCGCCTATTTACGCAAACACAGCGTCGGCTATTTTTTCAGCGCATGGATTACCAAGCTTGATAAGGAAAAATTCGAGTCGTTTGTGTGGCATAGCGGCGAGATAAGCGATGTGGTGACCGATAGAATTCGCGCTGGTGCTGCGCATTTTTCACACGCGCCGCATGACATGGCCGCCTTTGCAGAATCTATTCTCGCCGCAAAGCTGGATGTACTGATTCACCTCGATGTTGGCATGCATCCCCATGCCCAGGTGCTGGCGGCGATGCGCCTGGCCCCGGTGCAGTGCGTCGCCTACGGGCACCCGGTAACGACGGGACTTTCCAGCATTGACTACTATTTAACGGCTGACGCGGCAGAACCGGATGATGCACAGGCTTCATACAGCGAAAAGCTGATTCGCCTGCCTAAGCTCGGCGTTTGCTATGCCATGCCTGATATTTCACGACGCGCGCTGCCGGCCATGCTGAGTGCGCGCAAGAAACCATTTTTGCTTTGCGTGCAGCGGCTGTTCAAAGTTTTGCCCAGTATGGATATTTTGGTCGCGCGTATCGCCCGCGAATTGCCCGGCTGCACCATCGCATTTTTTGAGTCCCTGTCACCAGGCCTGAATAGCACGTTTATGAAGCGCATCAGCGCTGCCATGCGCGCCGAAGGTGTCGATCCACAATCGGCGCTACTGATGTTGCCTTCGATGACCTATGAGAATTTTCTAGGCACGGTTGAAGCCGCCGATGTGGTGCTCGACACGACACATTTTTCGGGCGGCAATTCAAGTTTCGATGCTTTCGCAGTCAGCACACCGGTGGTGGCGTACGAGGGAGCCATGATGCGCGCGCGACAAACGAGCGCGATGCTCAGGATTATGAATGTTCCAGAATTAATAACCCGTTCTGAGGACGAATATGTTGCCACAGCCGTCGCTCTGGCAAGCGATCCGCAACGTTTGCGTGCTCTGCGCAAGCGCGTTCAGGCGGGCAGAGCAACGTTGTTCGACGATGAAAGTACGGTCAGGGCGTTGGAGAGTGCGTTGTTACAGTTGGTGACGATGCCCCCGCCGCTTGAGCACGCTTGAGCTTATTTCTGCAACAAGCGATTCACTTCCGCCAAGTCTTCCTCTTGCAAACGGCCTACCGCCGACTTTAAACGTAGTTGGCTCAGGATAGTGTTGTAACGGGCTTGCTGCAAATCGCGGCGCGCTTGGAAGAGTTGTTGTTGTGCGTTCAGAACATCGACGTTGGTGCGCACACCAACTTCTTTACCCAAAATAGTTGAATCAAGAGACGATTGATTTGACACCAACGCGGCTTCGAGAGCCTTCACCTGCGCGACGCCGTTCTTTACGCCAAGGAATGATTGGCGCACGCTCTGCGCGACGGTCCGCCGGGAGTTTTCAAGATCCTGCGCAGTCCTTTCGCGGTTCGATATGGATTGACGAACTTTTGAATTGACGCTGCCACCCTGGTAAATCGGGATC
>JBBRFJ010000071.1:0-15544 GCA_038224475.1 Burkholderiales bacterium | reverse complement strand
CGCCACATCTCCATCGATAGCTTGCCGAACCGCTCGTAGGCGTCTCGGTACATCCCCATCTCGGTGCCGAGGTATTCGGCATAGAGCCCCCATCCTTCTACAAATGCAGTGACTTCGGAATGGCGGCGGAACCAGGGTTGGCTGCCCAACTCTTGCTGGATCGCGATTTGCAAATGATGCCCGGGCGCGCCCTCGTGCAAGATCAGGGCAGGGTGTTCGTAAAGCGGCCGTTGATCGAGATGAGAAGTGTTCACCATCAAACCGCCGCTGGTGCCGAGTTGTGGTGAGCCGGGGTTATAGCGCGCGGTGGTGTAGTTCTCTTCAATATCGCGCGTCACCTCGCGTACGCCGTACGACAATCGCGGCAGGGTGCCAAAAATCTTCGGCAATTCGTTATCGGCGCGCTTGGCAATACGCGCCGATTTTTCCATTAATTCTTCGCGGCTGGTGGCGTAAAACTGTTTGTCGGTGCGCAGAAAATTCAGGAACTCTGCGAACGATCCTTTAAAACCAGCCGCCGCCATTTCCTTCAACATTTCACCGCGAATACGCGCAACTTCCTTCAGCCCGATATCGTGAATCCGGTCGGGGCCCAAGTCAGTGGTCGTGAAAAATTTCGCCAGATGCGCGTAATACGCGTTGCCGCCCGGCAGATACAACGCGCCTATCGACGGCTTGGCGACGGGCAGCACTTCAGTTTCGACCACCTTGGCGAAGGTCTCCTGTGCAGGGCGGATTTTTGTATTGAGGATGACCAGCGCGCGCGACCGCAGCGACTCCTGTTCCGCCGCCGAGATTGTGCCGGGCAGTTTCACCAGCGGAAGCATCGCCCCGCTGTCGATGGAAACGGGGCGCGCCAGTGTGCTTTTCAGTTGTGACAGTGCGGCCTCAGTGGTCTGCCGCGATTGTACAAACCCGGTTTTGACACCGCGGCGAACATTGTCAGTGGTTTCGTCGATAAAACGTGCGGCAGCGTTCAGGCGCGACAGATAGGCTTCGGCGTCGGCGAGGTTACGGATAATGGTTCCGGCGCCGATTTCCCCCATCAAGTTTTCCGGCCCACCTTCGTTGGTGAAACCCAGACGGCCTGCATCGAACTGGATGGTCGCAATCGACATATCGATCACGCGCGACAGGAAAGTCAAATTAAGCCTGTCTGCCACGTCCAGCCCCGGCGCGGAGACAGTGGCAAGACGGGCTTTAAATTGCGTTAGGGCGCGCATCCGACGTGCATCATCGGCTGGTGTGATGCCGGGCAATTTTGCGAGCGCGGCGATGTCGCCTTCCTCGCCCGAGGCTATGGGATCCTCTGCGCGGTTAAAGGCTTCGTAATCTGAAATGATTTTGTTTAGCGTGCTCGACGCATTCGATCTCGATGTTTTGGCTGACGAAACTGCTCGCGTCGTCGAGGGCACAGCACTGGCTTTGGCGGCAGTTTGTGCTGACACTGTTGATGCAAAGGTGATCGAGAGAAGTGATGAAAGAAGTAATGGCACCATTAGTGATTTACGCATCGGCACTGCTGACCACCGATGGACAGCCGTCGTGCCCGATGACGCAAAGAGTGCGGTGCGTGATTTTTTTTTGTTCAAGTGATCCCTTTCAATGTTCAGATTTTGCATTTTAAGTTAACACCACCGCGCGTTTGGGCCACCGCATCAATGCTGCCAGCACCAGCAAATCCAGCAGCCCATAAAATGCCCCGGCTGAGAACGGTGGATTGGCGGCACTCAGCTCTAGCCACGGCGCGGTCGCTTGCCAGGACCAATTGCCTAATGCGGTCCCATAAAGTTCCATCGTCAAGGCAAGAACATACATCGTCGCGTAGAGCGATTTTGCGCGTCCCGCGAACATGCAAATAATAAATACGCCGTGTAGAACCACGCCGAACCGATCAAAGCCTCCAACCCACGCATATACGGCCCAAATACTGGCGAGCGCGGCAATCGTCCACGCGGCGCGTGAACTCACGTATCGCGACGCCAGCAACCCCAACGTCATGAGCAGCGCATGTCCTGGCGGCACAAACAGCGGCACGTTATGAAATTGGTAATCGTAAATTCCCCAGACCAGCGAGAGGATAATTTCGCCAAAGCCTGCAATGGCGGTAGCCAATATCATCACGCGGCGCTCGTCGTGACCGGCGATTTTATAAAGCCATGCCCAGACAATGAAAGTCCAGATGACGGCCGCAATCTGGCCGGGCCATTTGAAGACCGCATCGATTGCCAAGCCGCCTGAGATCACGGCGACAATAGCGAGGGCGACGCAAATTCGCATCCGTGCAGGGGTGCTTTCCCATAGCGGTATTTGTGACATTTGTGGCCGCGGCGGCATCATTGCTTTGCCTTCGTATTTGCCTTTTTCAGTATATCCAGATCGACATCCAGATAGCGGTAAGGCTCGCTGGAAAAGGGGTGCTTCTTGTATCCCAACACCCACGGCTGAATCAGGATCGTGCCGCGCTTCAGGGTGTTGATCCGCCATGGGTTATAGACCCACAACAGCCGCACCATGCGCTGATACATGGCGGTTCGCTCGGCGCTATCCGGCATGATTCTTACTTTTTCATAGAGCGTGTCGTATTCAGGGAGGCTGAACCGGGCGTAATTCGCGCCGCCGATGGATTTGGTCGTGAATAGTTGGAGATAATTTTCACCATCCGGGTAATCCGCGATCCATCCATACGTAAACATCTGAATCAAGCCTTCTTTGGCCAAGCGACGCAGTTCGGGGAGTTTTTCAACTTTGTTGAAATTCATGCGAATGCCGATGCGCTCCATCGCGCGCGACCATAGCTCGTTACGGCTGCGATCGCGTCGGTCGGGCGTGGTGGCGTGTTCAATCACCAGCGGCGAGCCGTCGGGCATGTCGCGCCAGCCATCGCCATCGCGATCCAAATAGCCGTAAAGATCGAGTAGCGCCTTGGCGGCACCGGGGTTGTAATCGAGATAGGCGACGCGTTCGTTTACATAACCCACTGAAGATTCTGCGATCGGTGAATATGCTTTCACCGCCTGGTTTTTCTCAACAATCGCGATCTCGTCCTCGACCGGATAGGCCATCGAAATCGCGCGACGCAAGGCGATTTTATCCGCCGTATATCCGCCTAAAATTTTATCGTTCATGTTGAACGTGGTGTAGGTGAGCCAGGCTACTTCATCGGGCCGGGTCGTCATACCAAGTTTCTCTAGTGTTGGCGCTAATTTTCCGTTGGGCACGGCGGTATCTATGAACGGCGTGGGAATCGGGCGGATGTAATCGTGTTCATTATTTAGATATGCCAACCAGCGTGGCTGTTCTTCTTCAATCGGCGAGATTTCAACGCGAGCCACTTGCGGCAGGCGTTTGCCTTTCATGTGCTCGATATGTGCTTGATCGCGCGGGTCATCGCTGCCGGCGGTTTGCAAATATTCTTCGCGAAAATCAGGATTCGCTTCCAGCACCACTTTGGACGAACGCCGCCATTCTTTGAGCCGGAACGGGCCGGTACCGATCGGGTGCTCGGCGATGGCTGCGCCGTAATATTCGACCACCTCGCGCGCGAGCGCGCTGGTGCCCGGCATCGCCAGAATATAGGGCAGATTGTAATCGGGTGCCTTAATGCGGATGACGAGCGTGTATTTGTCCTGCGCTTCGAGGCCGGGAATTGGCTTATCGTAATCAAACTTGCCGGTTTTCTTGGCTTCTGCGACCAGCTCATCGCCGCCGATCAGCTTGCCATCGAACAAGAATTGCCACTGTGCCCGTAGCGCGGGATCGAGCATGCGTTTCCAGCTGTACACGTAGTCGCTAGCCACAAGCTCACGCTTCTTACCTTTGAATGCGGGGTGGTCGGTGAAGATAATGCCCGGCTTCAAATGCAGCGTGTAGGTCAGCCCGTCGGCGGAAATTTCAGGCAGTGCCGTGGCGGCGCGCGGTTGTAATTTTGCCGGACGTGCAAAGTGGTCGTATTGCAACAGCGAATCAAAAATGCTGTCACAGAGCGAGCCGGTAATCTCATCGGATTCGACCGCACAGTCGAAGCCTTTTTCCGCGGATTGAATCGCGGTGCGAATGATTTTGCTGGGATCAGGGGCCGGAGCGGCGTGGGCGTTTACGGAAATGATCGCAGCCATCTCCATCAGGCTCATTACTCCAACCGGCATCAGCGCCGCAAACACAGATCGCGCCATCAATGCAGAATCCTGGACACGCCTTGCTCTTCGGCCACAGTGCCGCGCGGTGAAACTGACGCGTGATGCAATGTCATCCGCCAGCCGTTCGGTGTGAGCAGATAAATGTTGGTCGCCAGCACCGGCGGAATGCTGTTGGTGGCGGGATCATTTTTAACCTGGAATGTTTCATAGACGTTATGTACCGCAAGTGTCTGGCTCACCTGGTTACGCAGCTCGCTGACATGCACCGTGCCGTTGGGTCCGTGCGAAAAAAGTTCGGTAAAACTCTCCCGAATCGCCATCATTCCGGCCAGACGGGGCCCCTGAGGATGGATGCAGACAATGGCAGGCTCGTCCGCCCACACCGTCATCATCAGTTTCAGGTCGGCGCGCTCCAGCGCGTCATAGAACGCAGCTTCGCAGTCGGCAGGCGTGGGGAAAAGTTTACGAGGCATAATTTGCGGATTCTGGGATGGGTAAAGACAAATGATACCGACGATTGTGCAGCGATGAAAATGCTGCTCTTTTATGATTTTGCGCCGGAAAATTAATTTGGTGAGGTTCAATAATTGTAGGCACATCGTCAGCACTGGCGTGCCGTTTGGAGCAAAAGTGCCGGAAAAAGTCCGTCAGTGCTTGAGTTTCATTTTTTATGGGATCAATCGCGATCTTTTCGCACCAGTCGATCAACACGATGTAACTTCACAAGGTGATCCACATCCATGGACAAAACTGGAACTATGGCGCATAAAATTCGTCATAATGGCCAACCGTGATGGCGCTAGACAACCACCAACACCCCGTCGTCCGCATCACTGCTTTCCGTACCGCTTTTAATATCGTATTAGCATCGACCCCGTCCCACACCTAATTCTCGTCTAAATTCAATTTTGGAGCATCACATGATCCGTTTTACCGTTAATGGCGAACGCCTGGAAACAAATGTATCGCCGGATACCCCGCTGCTTTGGTTTTTGCGCGATAACCTGAGTCTGACCGGCACCAAATATGGCTGCGGCATGGCGTTGTGTGGCGCGTGCACGGTGCATGTTGACGGTGAGGCGGTACGTTCTTGCGCCACGCCGGTGTCGGCGTTGAATGGCAAGCGCGTCACTACTATTGAAGAAATCGGCAGAACACCGGTGGGCAAAAGCGTACAGGCCGCATGGATTGCAGAAGACGTGGTGCAGTGTGGCTATTGCCAATCCGGTCAGATCATGTCGGCGACGGCGTTGCTGGCCAAAAACAAAGCGCCTTCAGACAGCGATATCGATGCCGCGATGAGTGGCAATATCTGCCGCTGCGGCACCTATAACCGCGTTCGGGCCGCGATCAAAACCGCGTCGGTCGCCAATGTGGCTCCGGTTGCCAAACCTAAAGCCACCGCTAAAGTAAAGGCATAGAAACAACATGATCACGATAAAAACCGAATCACACGCTAGCGATAGCAGCATTAACAACAACGATATTGGCGGCCAAATCAACCGCCGGGAATTCCTGAAAACATCCGCCGCCACGACCGGCGGCTTGATCATCGGCTTTAATTTTGTCGCGGGCAATAAAATCGCGATCGCCCAGGACGCGCCCAAGCCCAATACGTCGCCAAACGCATTCCTTCGCATCGCCCGCGATGGCGCGGTCACGGTGCAGGTAAAACACCTCGAATTCGGGCAAGGCGTGATGACCTCCCTGCCGATGTTGGTGGCAGAAGAATTGGGCTGCGACTGGACAAAAGTACGCGCCGAATTAGCACCCGCGTCACCGCTTTACGCAAACACCCTGTTTGGCATGCAGGCGACGGGCGGCTCAAGTTCGGTGATTAATTCGTGGGAGCAGATGCGCATGGTCGGGGCGACGGCGCGGATGATGCTGGTGTCCGCGGCATCGAACAAATGGAAAGTAGATGCGGGCAAATGCCGCGTTGAAAATGGCGTGGTGATCGGACCTGCCGGCCAACGCGCTAATTTTGGTGATCTCGCCGATGCCGCAAATAAACTGCCCGTGCCGACAAAAATAGTCTTGAAAGAAGCCAAGGATTTCAAGCTGATCGGCAAGCCCACCAAGCGGCTGGATTCTGCATCGAAAGGCAACGGCAGCGCAAAGTTTGGGCTGGATGTTACCGCCAAGCAAGTGCCGAATCTGCACATTGCGCTGGTCAAACGCTCGCCCGTGTTTGGCGGCAAGGTAAAGAGTTTTAACGCCGACAAGGTCAATGGTATTCCGGGCGTAACGCATGTGGTGCAGACAGCCAATGGCGTGGCGGTGGTTGCCAAATCGTTCTGGGCAGCGAAGACCGGGCGCGATGCGCTGACCGTTGAGTGGAATTTTGACGGCGTCACAAAGCCAAACACGGCGGAGATGCGCACGGCCTATCTTGACGCCGCGAAGAAACCCGGCTTGGTCGCTAAAGCCGGGAATGTGGACTCACTTAAAACGGCCGCGAAAACGGTCACCGCCGAGTTTGAAATGCCGTATCTGGCGCATGCGCCGATGGAGCCGTTGAATTGCACCGTGAGTGTCACCGCAGACAGTTGCGAGATTTGGGCGGGCACGCAATTTCAGACGGTTGATCAAGGCGCTGCGGCGCAGGTACTGGGTTTTAAGCCCGAGCAAGTCAAAATCAACACCATGTTGGCCGGCGGCGGATTCGGTCGGCGCGCGAACCCGGTGTCTGATTATTTCCGCGAGGCGGTGGATATCGCCAAGCAAGCGAAAGTACCGGTCAAAACCATCTGGACACGCGAGGACGATATCAAGGGCGGTTTCTACCGGCCCATGATGGCGCATCGGGTGGTTGCGGGTCTCGACAGCGCAGGCAAGATCAGCGCATGGGATCACACCGTTGTCGGTCAGTCGATTATGGCGGGTACCCCGTTTGAACCCATGATGGTCAAGGGCGGCGTCGACAACACCAGCGTCGAAGGCGTGGTCGATACACCTTACGACATCCCTAATATGCAAACCACGCTGCATACGATAAAAGGCACGGTGCCGGTGTTGTGGTGGCGCTCGGTCGGGCACACGCATACCGCGTTTGCGATGGAATCGATGATGGATGATTTGGCCAAAGCCGCTGGGCAAGATCCGATTCAATTTCGCCGCGCCTATTCGGCCAAACAACCGCGCATGTTGAATGTGCTCAACACCGTGGCGGAAAAAGCCAATTGGGGTGCAGCGCTTCCCAAAGGTCGTGCGTTGGGCGTGGCGGTTCATGAAAGTTTCGGCAGTATTTGCGGGCAGGTTGCCGAGGTTTCCGTTGAGGGCGGCAAAATCAAGGTGCATCGCGTGGTCGCGGTGATTGATTGCGGGCTCGCGGTCAATCCGCTGACGATCTCGGCGCAGGTCGAAGGTGCGATCGCGTTTGGACTGACCGCGGCGCGCTACGGCAAGGTGACGTTCAAGGACGGCCAAGTTGAGCAATCGAATTTTCATGATTATCCGATCCTGCGTCTGAATGAAATGCCGAAGGTTGAAGTGCATATCGTTCCTGGTGGCGCATCGCCGACCGGCGTAGGCGAGCCGGGCACGCCACCGATCGCACCCGCCGTAGCGAATGCTGTTTTCGCACTCACCGGCAAGCGGCTTCGCTCGTTACCGTTTAACGAGGACGAATTGAAGGCGTGAATTTTTCAAGGAGCCGCTCCCTCGTTCGGTCAGAGGGGGCGGCTTTCTTGAGAGGGTTAGAAGCTTGCAAAGGCGGTGATATGTCCACCTTCAGCAGAGCCGAAATAATTGAGATCGCACCAGAAAGTATTTCACATTGAAACGCACCCTTAAATTCTTCGCCATCGTGCTCACCGCCGTTGTGATTGCGGGCTGCGCGTTTATCGAAACCAAACAAGGCGAATGGATTTTTCGGCCCGTGGATGGCGCTTGGCGGGGTTACAACAAAGACAACAGTGCTTTTGAGGAGCATTGGATTGCGGTCAACGCGACCGAAAAACTGCACGCATGGTATTCGCCCGCGGCGGATAAAAACGCCGCGGTGTTGCTCTACCTGCACGGTGCCCGCTGGAACATGACGGGCAGCTCGACGCGCATTCCGCGCTGGAACAAAATGGGCTTTTCGGTTTTGGCGATTGACTATCGCGGCTTTGGCCAGTCGAGTCCGCGCACCCCGAGTGAAAATAGCGCCGCAGAGGATGCCGAAGCGGCATGGAATTACCTCGTGAAACTCGCACCCGACAATAAGCATTTCATCTTTGGTCATTCGCTGGGCGGTGCGATTGCCACCCGATTAGCACTCAAGCACCCCGATGCCAGCGGCCTGATTTTGGAAGGCACGTTTACCTCAATTCCGGATATGGTGAAGGAAACCAAATCGGGGCCCAGCTTCGTGAAAATTCTGCCGGTTGATTTCTTGGTCACCCAGCGTTTCGACACGCTGGCACGAATCGATGACATCACGATGCCCGTGCTTTTCGCCCATGGTACTGATGACGATATCGTGCCGTTCAGTATGAGCGAGCGTCTATTCGCTGCCACCAAAGCGCCTAAACGATTTTTCCGCGCAGAGGGCGGCAATCACCACAATTTGACCTCGAATTATTTTGATGAATACAGCCGCGCGGTGAAGGAACATTTCGGGTTGAAAATAACCAGCGTTGCAGTGATGAAACACGCAGTCTCATCGAATAGCCGCACATTACAAAGTGTCCACTAGACGGGCGTCTTGAGCCAAGAATGCTCCAAGCCGCGCGCCAGTGCTAGTGTTTTAATATTGATCCTGAGATGATTGTTCGTGCAAAGTCTTGATCTTGAAGTCCTCACCCACCTCCGCGATTGGCTCTCGGCCAAACGCAAAGCGTGGCTGGTAACCGTCACGCAGACCTTCGGTGCCAGCCCGCGCCCGCCGGGTTCGTTGATGGCGATGCGCGACGACGGCATCGTGATTGGCTCGGTTTCGGGCGGCTGCATTGAGGATGATTTGGTTTTGCGGCGTCATGAATTCCATGGGTCAGCGCCGATTTTGCAGAGCTATGGTGTGACCGCCGATGAGGCGCGGCAGTTTGGCTTGCCGTGCGGCGGCGAGCTCGAGGTCGTGATCGAGGCGTCGCTGACGGTGGCGCAAATTGATGCGCTATTTGCGAAAATAAAATCGGGTGAAGTATTTGCCCGCGTCGTGGATTTAACCACAGGCGAATGGCGCTACCAACCCTCCTCGCCCACTGATGAAACGTCGCGTACTGCCAAAGAGTTTATTTGCATCCACGGCCCGCGCTGGCGCTTGCTGATTATCGGTGCGTCGGAAATCGCACGCTACCTGGCCGAGGTCGCGGCCACCCTGGATTTTCAAGTATCGGTCTGCGACCCGCGCGACGAGTATCGAAGCGCGTGGCGTGTCGCCGGTGCGACGTTGGTTGCCGGTATGCCTGATGATGCCGTGGTGGCTTTCAATTGCGATCCGCATACCGTTATCGTCACGGTCTCGCATGACCCCAAGCTCGATGATATGGCGCTGCTTGAAGCACTAAAAACCGACGCGTTTTACATTGGCGCGGTAGGTTCCGTGAAAACCAATGACGAGCGGCGCAAACGACTGGCCTTGTTTGATTTATCAGCAGCGCAAATCGCCAAGCTGCACGGGCCCGTCGGCTTGGCGCTCGGCAGCCGCACGCCGCCTGAAATTGCGATTGCGATTTTGGCCGAATTAATTGCGGCACGGAATGGTGTCGTGCTTGAGCGTTCGCTAGCCCATCAAAAATCAGCGGCGCGCGGTTGATCACCGGCATTCTCCTCGCGGCAGGTAAGGGCACGCGGTTCGGTAGCCAGAAATTATTAGCGCGCCTCAAGGATGGGCGCTTCGTGATCGAGGCGAGCGCCGCGCATTTATTGGCTGCCGTGGGTCGGGTGATCGCGGTCACGGGTCGCGATGAACGTCTAATGCGGGTGCTTGATGATTGTGGTTGTCAGGTGGTCGTCAACGCGCGCGCAGATGAGGGCATGGGTACCAGCATTGGCGCGGGGGTTACAACAGCGCTCAACGCCGACGGTTGGATCATTGCACTTGGCGATATGCCGTATGTTGAGTCTGCAACGATTGCAAAAATAAAATTAGCGCTGGAGGAAGGTGCCGCGATCGCCGCGCCCACCCATCATGGCAAACGTGGCAATCCCGCAGGTTTCGCGCGGCAATATGGCGCTGCACTGTGCGCACTGAGCGGCGACATGGGCGCGAAAAAAATGATTGAAGCAAATATCGAGTCAATGCGTTTGGTGGAAGTCGCCGACGCGGGGATTTTTGCAGATATTGATGTGGTCGGCGATTTGAGATGACGTCCGCAACGAATGCCAAATTTGCATTTCTAGAATATTCCCACTGACGCCAGAAGCGGCTCGCGCGCTGAGTAAATCCATTCGTGTTTCATTGAATGCGCGCTTTAACCAAAACATGATGCGGACAAGTCACCGGATGATCGTTGACCATGCCGGTGGCCTGCATAAACGCATAACAAATGGTCGAGCCGACAAATGTAAATCCGCGCTTTTTCAGGTCTTTGCACATCGCATCTGATTGCGGTGTCTTGGCGGGAATATCCGCGAACGAAGGCCAACTATTTTGGATGGGTTTGCCGTCCACAAACGCCCAGATGTACTGATCAAAACTGCCGAACTCTTTTTGCACGGCGATGAAAGCATGCGCATTTTTGATTGCGCTGGTGATCTTTAAGCGGTTGCGAACAATACCGGCATCGAGCATCAGCGCTTCCACTTTTTTTGCGTCAAATTGTGCCACTTTTATCACATCAAAATTCTCAAATGCCCGCCGGTAGTTTTCCCGCTTTGCCAAAATAGTCGCCCACGATAAACCCGCTTGCGCGCCCTCCAGAATTAAAAACTCAAACAGCGAGCGGTCGTCATGCCGCGGCACGCCCCATTCTTCATCATGATATTTTGTATCGAGCGGGCTTTTGTTGGCCCACGCACAACGTTCCAGTGCGCTGCTTTCCATTTTATGTGCCTTTTTAATGCCTAAAAGCGCAGTTTTTTTCCGTAGCCCGTCAGCTCTAAATAACCCCGTCCCACGCGCTGCTTGTTGCGCAGCAAATCAACCGCGCCTTCCCAGTAAGTGATGCCGGTTGAGCGTGAGCTGTCGAGCTCCTGGTCATTTATCCACGGCTTTAATTCGAAAGTTTCACCCGCCACCTCGACCCGCATCGAGACCGGGTAATTCGCGCTAGTTCGCGGAGAGCGCCAGGTTTCCATCGGCGTGAATGTAATTTGTTCGGGCGTTAGTTTTATGATGGTGTGATCGGCCATTACCCGGGTGCCGCCGGCCCATACGCCGCGCCCGTCGGCGGCCCGCATGCGAAACGCCATCAGCGCGCCGCCGTCGTCTAGATTAGCGCCGAGCCAATCCCAGCCCGAGACATCTGCCGACATAATTTCGCTGGACCACTCATGATCGAACCAGGCTTTGCCGGTGACGTTTTCTGATTTACCATCGACCATGATCTTACCGCTGACGCTGACCTGAGCGAAGCTGGCGTAATAGCTGGCTTGGCTAACGTTCTGGCCTTTTTGACTGTAGCCATTTGCGCCCTGCAAAATCGGTGGCTGGCTGGGCTTGAGGATTAAATCAAGTGAGAATTCTTTGGACGCAACCCGCGTGGCGATGACGTTATCCGTCATTTTCATGGTCCAATTATTTAATGCAATATCCATCGCGCCGACCTTCGCGGCGTTGCCAAATCCAGCACGCGCCACCTTCTCATCGTGGCGCAGTTTGCCGTGGCGCGGATCGGCAATGGCGGCGTGGGCAAATAAAATTTGTTGCGGCGAAAATTTCGACGGACTGTCTTCGCCCACGCCAGTGCGGCTTCGAAAAAATGTCACTTGAAACCCGAGCGGCGTGCCGGTTCTGGTTTCAACATGGCCCGTGACATACCACCACTCGGTGCGAAACGCGGGATGCGCGCCATGATCTTGCGGGAAGGTCAGCGCATGATCGGGCACGACGTCGGCGAAGCGAACCGGCTCCGCCAAGGCAAGTTGCGTGAAAAAAATTGAAACAAATATCCACGCGATACGCATCATGCGTCTTCCTTCACGGCGGCAATAACCTGTTTTGACATTGCGAATTTGCCGCTCAAGACCGCAGAAATCGAGGTCAGCACCACCAACGCCACCGACAATACCGCCATCGTCACCCAGGGAATATGCAGCTCCATGCTCCAGTGAAATGATTCACGGTTGACCACAAAAATCAGGATCAAGGCAATTGCCATGCCCAGCGCCAAGCCGATAGCCGCACCGAGTGCGCCGAGCAATGCGCCCTCAGCGCCGAGCAAGGTCGCGATTTCACGCCGCGACACACCCAGATGCCGCAACATGCCGAACTCGCGACGGCGCGACCAGGCTTGCGCCGAGAAGGTCGCGCTGATCCCGGCCAGGCCGACAAAAATGGCGGCGATTTCAAGCGCGTAGGTGACGGCGAAACTGCGGTCAAATGCTTGCAAGGAAAGTTTGCGAATTTCCGCTGCGTCGGTAACATCGAGTTTTGCGTCAACCGGCAAATTGCGAATCGCGGCCATCACATCTGCTTTGTTTGCACCCTCGCTTAGGGTGAGCGATACATCATTTATTTTGTCGTCCGCCGTCCATTTCAAATACACCTCACGGTCAATCACCATCGCGCCAAAGCTGCGCGCGTAGTCGCGCCAAATACCTGCGACGAATACTTGGTGTGAGATACCGTCCAACGGCAGCGAAATTGTTTGGCCGGGCGCATAGCCGTATAAGTCTGCGACCGCTTCGGAGATCCAAATATCGGGTAGCTTGCCTGCATCAGAATTAGCATTCGCGGGCGCGCGCTTTAGCACGCTCAACGACGCCAAAACGTTTTCGCGCAAGGGTCGGGTAATCAGCGTGACCGGTGGCTGCTCGGGTTTTTTCGCATCAAGGATGACGCTGCGATAACGCAGAAAATCTGCATTTGCCACCCCCGAAAGTGCCTGAAGAGCCGCGCCAGTGCTGGTGTTCAGGGCATTACTGTCGCCACTACCTTGACGCACGTAAAGGTCTTGATTAAGCACGCCGACCAGCCATTGTTCCAGCGAAGATCGAAATGACACGACCATGATGAGCATCGCAATCATCAGTGAAAAACTCGCCACTACACCGGTGATACCGGCGGCCGATGGACCGGGCGATTTTTCGATATGGCTGAGACTTAATTGCGCGATGAAATTTTTGGGCTTTGGGATGAAGGCAATGATTTTGCTCGACGCGATCGGCGACAGCGCCAGAATCCCGAGTAGCAGCGCCGCAATGGCTAAATAAGCCAGCCACGGGATATCATCAAACGCGGGCAGTACCAACAACACCGCTGACAATATAAGAAGCGCCAATCCCGTCCAAGCGGGTGGTAGAGACGACGCCTCACCTTCACCGTCAGTCGCTTTGATAGCGCGCGCAGGCGCTTCGTTCACGGCGGCACGCGCGGGGATGGCAGCACCGGCCACGCCAGCTGCAATGCCGAGGCTGGTGAAGAACGCGAGCGTTGCCCAAGTCCATTGCGCGACCGGCGCGGTGCCTGCAAAAAAGCCACTGCCGAGATCGCCGCCAAATTTAGCGAGCGCAAATGTCGCCAGCCACAACCCAAGTGCTGCGCCAACCGCACCACCAATGCAGCCCAAAATCGCGCCTTCTGCAATCAATGCCCGCAGTAGCTCACCGCGCGTCACGCCGAGGGTACGATATAGCGCAAACTGCGCGCGGCGACGCAATACCGACAGGCTTTGCGTGGAGAAAACCAGAAAACCGCCGGTGAATAGCGCGACCAAGGACAACACGGTGAGGTTGATGCGATAGGCGCGCGAAACCGCAGCGCTTTGTTTGTCTGCTTGCGCGGGCGTGGAAGCGACCACGCCGTCGGGGAGTTGCATGGCGAGTGAGCGCGCGACGTCGGCGGGATTAGCGCCCGGGATCAGGCGAATATCAATGCGCGAAATTTGACCCAGCTGGTTAAATAACGTTTGCGCTCCAGCAATGTCGATGATCGCCAACGGTCCCGGATATCCGGCCAGCTCTGCCTTGCCCGCGACGATGAGTGAGTGCGGTGCGCCACCCACGGTGACTGAAAATTTGCGCGTAGCGTCCTGATCGGTGCCGGCTCCGATCATGGCGCGCGCTGCTTGATTCAGCAAAACATGGTCGCCACGGAGCATTGAAAATTGGTCTTCAGTGGCATACATTTCGCCCGCAAATCCGGGCTGTAAAAGTGCTGCGCGAAAAATATCCACGCCAATAAATTTAATCGTGCGGCGGCCTCGAGTAGGCTGAAGCGCCGCGCCAGATGCGGCGTTTGGAGCATCATTGCTAAAGGTTGCGTCGGCTTCAATCACCGGGCTCGCCATTTGTACGCGCTCGTCTGCCGCCACTGTTTCAAGCAATTTTTCGTCAAATCCGCCCGCGCTGGCTCGCCCCGCGCGAATCGACAAATCGGCATCGCCGCTCAAGGTGCGCGCGGCTTGTTGCATTTCGCCGATGGCCGATTGATTGATAACATGCACCGCCAAGCCCAAGGCGACGCCGAGCGCGATGCCCGCGAGTGCCATCAAGGTGCGCCCAAGGTTGGCGCGCAGGGAAGCTAAAAATAGTTTTGCGAGCATTATGAAAACAAGCGTGGTTTCAAGCCCGCGCGGGAAAGCATGACCGCGTGATCTGCCGTGCGGGCAGCTGTTTCGCTATGCGTGACAATGATTGCGGTGGTGTTGTTACGGCGAATTTCGGCGCGCAATAATTGCAAAATTTGCAGCGCAGTGTCGGGATCTAGATTACCCGTCGGCTCATCGGCAAGCAGCAGACGGGGACGATGTGCCAAGGCACGCGCAATAGCCACCCGCTGCATTTCTCCGCCCGAAAGTTCGCGCGGAAATGACATGCGCTTGTCACTGAGGCCCACCGCATCCAGCATTTCGGCTACCCTAGCTGCGATTTTTTCTTCCGCCCAACGATTCAGCCGCAACGGCAACGCGATATTTTCAAAAACATTTAAATACGGCAGCAGATGAAAGGCCTGAAAAATAAACCCCAATTTTTCGCGGCGGAATAACGTGACCGCATCATCCGCATTCGCATCCAGCGCCTGGCCGTCAAGCGTGATCGTGCCGCTGCTCGGCGGCTCAAGTCCCGCAATGATATTGAGCAGAGTAGATTTCCCCGCTCCCGATTCACCCATCAGGGCACAATATTCGCCGGTATCTAGAACGAAATCGAAGTTTTCAAAAATGGGCGCGGAGGAGGAGGTGGCGCCGAAGCGCTTGGTGAGTTTGCGTATTTCGAGCATGCGGTAATGTAACGGCTTGGTCGCGACTGCGCAATCAGTCTCCAGCAACAAAAGAAATCATTCTCCAGCCCTCGGGCAGCTTTTTGAATGCTGCGCG
>JBBRFJ010000070.1:0-15545 GCA_038224475.1 Burkholderiales bacterium | reverse complement strand
TTCAGTAATCCGCGCATCGCCGGTATCCCATGAGCGAATCGCAAAAGTCAGTGAAGCCGAAATCATCAACATCATTAATGCAAGCAAAGACAACCCAAGCAATAACTCGATCAACGTAAATCCGCGTGACGTTTTGCCCATGATCACAAATTTTGCCTCGGTCCCAACTGCAACTTTGTAAGGGAAACCACGCGCGCGGCGCGATCTGTACGTCGATCATCGGCGGGAAATGAAACGGTCGCGGTTATCTCAAACAGTTTCACAAACAAAATTTGATCCAAGTTGGCACCCGTCGTGTCTGCTGATGGCTCGCTATAAGGCTTTACCTCGACCACCCACGAAAAAAGCTCGTCATAAGTGCCACTATTGGAGCCTTCTTTTAACGCTTCTTCCACGCCGGCAGCAGCCAGTTTTGATTCCGCCAACATCGTCGCTTTTGCATACCGATCCGCCACCGTTGCACCGTTCAGGCTGGACGAAAAAATTTGCATTAACACCGCCATCGCCAACGCTAGGAGCACGAATGCAACGAGGATTTCGAGCAATGAAAATCCAAATTGATTAGGCTTTTTCATCTCTACTTTCATCAATCGTAACGCGACCTGTCAGCCAATCGATATCAATCAAATATTTTCGAGCGCCGGAACCAACGGTGACACGCCCGCCGTTCGACGAACCATCTGCAAAAAACCGAATCGTGCCCACCGATTCCGACACCAAATTATCCTGCGCTGTATAGAGCTTTAACTCCACGTCGGGATGTAACTTGTGTACCGTGGTTTCACCATCAACCGTGAATTGCCGGTTGCCTAAATCCAATGATAAAAATGCAGGCTTGCGGCTGTAAATCGCGGCATCGCGTGCCAACTTCAGACCACCAGCTACCTGTCGTGCGTTGGACTTTAATTCAGCACCAGATACACCGGAGAAAAACATCTTCGGGATCAGCGTGTATGAAAGTGCAATGATCGAAATGACGATCAGAACTTCCAGCAATGTGAAGCCGCGCGCTTTCATAGAAATCGATGGGATTACTCCCAAGACTTAATGTCTCTTGTGGACGGCGAATCTCCACCTTCTTTGCGATCGGCGCCGAGCGATATTATTTCGAACTGCCTATTTAGTTCGCCTGGTGACCGGTACACAAAATCGTTATCCCATTCGTCTTTTATTTGATCCGCATTGCGAAGATAAGGGCCATTCCACTTTGACACACCGCTAGGCGCCTCTACTAATGCCTTCAAGCCCTCCTGCGTACTTGGATATCGCCCCACATCCAACTTAAATAAATCAAGCGTGCCAACCAGCCCGCTAATTTTTGATTTCGTAATTTTGGCTTTGGCATTATCTCCCCCTTCAAAGACCTTGCTCGCAGCGTAAGTGCCAATCAGCGCAATAATTCCAACCACGATTAATATTTCGATTAAGGTAAAACCTACGTGAGCGCGTAAAGATTTTGTTCTATTCATTTGTAAACTCCGGAAGATCAAACTGGTAAATCCAGCAAGCCAAACATGGCCACTAAAATTGACATGATGATCCCGCCAATTATCAGCGCTAATGTTACGATCATTATTGGCTGCAGGAGGGCCATGGCACGCTTGAGTTCTGAGGCAACTTCGCGATCATAAACATCAGCGACCTGAAACAACATTTCATCGAGCTTGCCTGTCTCTTCGCCAACCGCGATCATTTGCACTGCCATTTTGGGAAACACGTTGGCTTCGAGCATAGGCTTTGACATACCGCGGCCTTCTTTCAGATCACGAGATATGATTTCGACAGCGTTACGGAATACAGCGTTCCCCAAGGTGTCTTTTAAAATCGCCAAACCCGTTAGCAGTGGCACTCCATTTTCTAACAACGTTCCCAGCGAGCGAGAAAAGCGAGCCATCTCGATGCGAGCGATTAACCCACCCATTAAAGGCCAGCGCAAAAATTTCGCATCCCAGCCTACACGCGAGACGGGATTTGATAACGATCGAGAGAAAAGCCAAACCGCGACTAAAACAGCGCCGAGAATGAGCGGCCAATTGCCACGCAAAAATGTCCCTGTAGCAAGAACAATCTGTGTTGCCAATGGTAGCGCTTTCCCCGATTGCTCAAAAATTTTCTGGAACTGCGGCACCACAAATATCACCAATACCGCAACCGACATAAACGAAACCACCACCAGAATCGTTGGGTAAATCAACGCGGACACCACGCTGTCTTTAAGTTCTTTCGAGCGCTCCATATGATCAGCCAAGCGTTGTAGCACGGTGCCCAGCGCACCACCCACTTCGCCCGCTTTCACCATGTTGATGTAAAAACGCGAGAAAATTTCGCGGTGCTTATCGAGCGCTTTCGACAGCGAAGCGCCGCCTCTAACTTCGTTGCGAATTTCATTCAACAAATCCGCAACAGGCTTTCTCTCCGCGAGATTAATCAATATTTCGAAGCTGCGATCCAACGGCAGACCCGCTCTTAACAACGTAGCCAACTCGCGCGTCATATTGCCCAAATCGGGCTGTGAAACTCTGCCACGACTAAATAAAGACGCGGCTTTCGGCGTATTTTGGCCCACGGCAGCACTTGAGTTTCCGGCCAGTTCAGCCGCGCGGATGGGGATTAAATTCATGCCCTGCAAGCGTTCAATTACTGCGCTTTGCGACGCGGCGTCCATCACGCCTTCGTTAACTTCGCCCGCACTGGATACCGCTTTATATTGGAACAATGGCACGAACGATCCTTAATCTTCACGCGTGACGCGCAAGACTTCTTCGACTGTGGTCAAGCCTGAAACCGCTTTCTTCAAACCGTTTTCATACATCGTTTCCATGCCCGCGCCGATCGCACCTGTGCGCAGCTCGCCCGATGTCGCGTGACGCATCACCAGACTGCGCAAAGCATCGGTCATCGTCAGCACTTCCATAATGCAGGCACGGCCAAAATAACCGCTGTGGCCGCAATGCTCGCAGCCTTTCGCGTGATAAAGCGTGACACGCTGTTCTTTCGTGAAGCGGCGCAGGCCTAATTGCTCAACAACCTCTTCGACAGGGTGATAGCTTTCTTTGCAATGCACACAGAGGACGCGCACCAGTCGCTGCGCCTGAATCCCGATTACCGTAGAGGTGAGCAGGTAATCATCCACGCCCATATCGAGTAAACGGTTAATCGACGCAGCTGCATCGTTGGTGTGCAGCGTGCTCAATACCAAATGGCCGGTGAGCGCCGACTGCACCGCGATCTGCGCGGTTTCCAAGTCACGAATCTCGCCGATCATGATCACGTCAGGATCCTGCCGAACAATTGATCGCAACGCATTGGCAAACGACAAATTGATTTGCGGCTTGACCTGAATCTGGTTTATGCCGGCCATCTGATACTCAACCGGATCTTCCACCGTCAAAATTTTTACATCCGGCTGATTGAGCCGATCCAACGCCGTGTAGAGCGTCGTGGTCTTGCCGCTGCCGGTCGGGCCCGTGACCAGAATGATCCCGTGTGGCTGGCCGAGAATATCGGTAAAAACTTTTAAGTTGCTGGCGTCAAACCCGAGCTTATGGAAGTCGAGTGCTACCCCGCCCTTGTCCAAAATACGCATCACCACCGACTCGCCGTGCATGGTCGGCACGGTCGATACGCGGAGGTCGATTTCTTTTCCCTGCACGCGCAATTTGATGCGGCCATCCTGCGGCAAACGGCGCTCGGCAATGTCCAGATTCGCCATGATTTTAATACGTGAAATCACGGCGGCAGACAGATGACGCGGAGGCGATTCGGTTTCGTGCAAAACGCCGTCAATGCGATAGCGGACGATCAGGCGATTCTCGAACGGCTCGACATGAATATCCGACGCGCGGCGCTCCAATGCACGATTAATCACCAGATTCACCAGCCGAATCACCGGCGCTTCGGAGGCCAAATCTTTCAGGTGCTCGATATCGCCAAATTCTTGCTCTTCATCACGCGTGGAAATATCATCCACGATCTGGCCCATCGCCGATTTGCCGCTGCCATAAAGGCGTTCGTAAACCGTTTCAAAATCAGTCGTCGATAACAAACGCGACACCACGCGTTTATGGGTGGCCGCTTGAAATGCCCGCAAAGTAAACATATCGGCAGGATCGATCATGCCGAGCAAAATCTCGTCTTCATTTTCGGCAATGGGAATAGCGCCGGCCTCGCGCAAAAAACGCGTTGATACCGCTTCTTCTAGGACCGGCATCTCCGGAAATTCATCTGGCTCGACGATTTTCCAGCCGTGCTGCGCTGCCAACGCCTCGGCCAATACCCGCCCTGAAATCATCCCCAAGCGCAGCAGCACCGAGCCCAATTTTTCTTTCGAGCCCGATTCGGCGCGGGTGGATTCTTGCACCTTTAGCGCACGATCAAGACTGGCTAAATCAAGCTTGCCGCGCGCGATCAGCACCGCACCGATCTTGTCTATGGACAGGATCGGTGGCTCTGGCTGGTCATTGGTAGTTTGGAGCACTGCCGACATTGAATTCACTCATCAATCGTTTTACGTTTGAACGCCCAAACGAACATCAATACTTAATGAGCGATTATAACAGTCGAGCATTTGCGCTGATGGACTAAACGTAAACCAAGACGGGCCGTCTGTTCACTCGTGCTTGGGTGGCTTATGCCGTTGTGCGCCAGACTTGCGAACAGGTGGGCAGCGCAAACCGATGAATTTCGTAAGCAGCAAATTTAGATCGCCACGTATGACTATGTGACTCTCATTAAGTTTCTTCGTGCGATGAGAATTAAAGGAAGGGCTGCCCCAAGGGGCAATGAAGGCGCAGAGTTTGGGAACTAACCCTTGAAAAAGCCCGTGGATATTGGCTTTGGGGGCAGGCGCTAAAAATAGTCGTTGTTTAAACGCTGGCGAGAGAGATTAAGCCGATTAACGAGCATTTCAGCTAACTGCCGCCAAACCTCAACGGTAAAAAGGTAAAAATTCGTAGCCCGATGCGGCGGTTTTGGGTGGCACTTCTATATTCAGGCTGAGCGCGACTTCCGCGTTCGGCACGATCCCCTGGTCTTTCGCTACCGCCGCCGCCAAGTAATCACTGGGTTGCAATATACGGCTCATGACGGTCTGATTGGTGTTGCTGGTGAGCCGCAATTCAATTGATGGGTAATCCTGGGTCACTTTGCCGCGATTAATCAGCGTCGCACTGGCAACCATGCGGCCGGGCTTGCTGGGTAGTTCAATCAGCTCGGAACCTTTCACCTCGATCGCCGCCGCATCGCGCGCCCAAGAAAGGCTGCATCCAACAGGCTGACACGCACTGGCGAGCATGGGTCGCAACTGCGGATAGGTTTCAGCGATGGCGCTTCGAAAATAATAAATCGATTGAACACCCAGCGTTAAAAACATCACCACGCAAAGCGCAAGCCAGCGTCCGGGATGTTCGCTCTCATGATCTTTGCGATAGCCGAACGCGCCGAAGTCGCTGGGTGGATCGGTCGACATCAGCGGCGGCTCGGTGATCGGGTCGGCGATGAATTCAAGCGGCGCTTCCAAAGGCGACGCTACCAGCGCGGCAGCGGAAAACTCGCGAAGATCAGGTGCGGATAGGGCCGCCTCGCGAAGCCCGGCCTGTTTCGACAGATTGGATTCTGGCAGCAGGGTGTCGGGGTCGGCGTCTTCGTCGGTCAACGCAAATTCGTCCGCAACCTCAGGGGTAGAGGAGACTGAACCCAGTTCAAGCGATGGCAACGCGGATTCAGGTTCGATAAATTTGAATTCATTGCGTGTGGTTTCGGCCGGCGTTTCTTTATCTGTAAAAACTTCAAGCGATCGGCTGCGGTCAGCTTTGCGTTCATCGTCCGTTTCAGCGCTGGTCACCCTCAGGCTAATGTTGAGTTCCGGCGGCACGGTGTACGAAGGTGCCGTGGTGACAGGTGGCATCGGCTGAGCGTAGGCCGAGATACCCGGCAGCGATGTGGTGACTGAGCCGCCCGCAAAGAACGACGGGACCACGGGATGTTCATCTTCGACACGCTTCAAGGTTTCGAATGCGTTAAACACAGTGCGGCATCGTCCACACATAACCCGACCCTGACGCACGTTGAGGTGCTCAGGTAAAACTTTAAATTGCGCGGCGCAGTTGGTGCAGGTGGTTAATAACATTTCACGAGTTTAGCGAATTTAGCGCGAGCTTAACCAGCGTTGGCAGCGCGGCAGTCCGCCGGGAAGAGAATCAAGTTATCGACTCGGTGACAGACCGCTCACAAACGGAAGCCCGCGATGCACGACCAGCCTTCCGCGCTTCTCCACACTTTGAGATCAAACCATGGCTGGTAAATCGCAATAATGTCATCGGCCTGATGATCCAGAATGCCCGCCAACGCAAGCTTGCCACCCTGATGGGTGTGGCTCGCGAGCAGCGGCGCTAAAACTTTCAAAGGGTTGGCGAGGATATTGGCGACCGTGATTTCTGCCACAAAATCGAGCGCGGCATCGGTGGTCGAAAACGCAATTTCCACCAGGTTTTGCGTGGCGTTGTAACGCGCTGCTTCAATAGCCTGTGCATCAATATCGACACCCACTGTGGTTGCAGTGCCAAACTTTTTCGCGGCAATCGCGAGAATACCGGAGCCGCACCCGTAATCGAGCATTGTCGAGTTCTTCGCCGCAGCCACATTCTCTTCCAGCCACTGCAAGCACAAACGCGTGGTCGGATGGCTGCCGGTGCCGAATGCAGCGCCGGGGTCGAGTGCAATATTGATCGCATCGTTGTCAGGCGCTGCGTGCCAGGTCGGCACAATCCAGACGCGATGCGAAATCTGTATCGGCTGAAATTGGTCCCGGTTTTGTTGCACCCAGTCAATATCTTCAACCGTCTCAACGGCAAAAGTAAGCCCCGCAAGACCCTGAACGCCCTGAAGCCCCAGCATTGACGCGGCTTCCCGGCCAATTTCTAGGGCACCTACGCCGCTGTGAAAAAGCGCGGTCAGCCTAGATTTAGACCACATTCCGGTCGATCCGCCGGGCTCGCCAAAAATCGGCCTTTCGTTTACGGTGCCCTCTTCCGCATCCTCGACATTGACCGAAATTGCGCCCCGCTCTATCAGCTGATCGCTGAACGCGTCCGCCTGATTTTCGTCGAGAATGATGCTGAGTGAAATGAATGGCATGGGACTGGCGGCGTCACTTTAAGGTTTTAGTTTTTCTTCAAACCAACTTACATTGGTTTCCATCAGTTTCAATAACGCTTTGGGTTCCGTCGGGCCGTGGGCTTGGCGGGGAATAACCAGCATGCGGGCTTCGATGCCGCGTTGTTTCAACGCGTTAAATAGCTCATATCCCTGCGAAATCGGTACGCGAATATCGCCCTCGTTGTGCTGAATCAACGAAGGCGTTTTTGCTTTTCCGATTTGCGTCATCGCGCCAAATTTTGCGTAAGTTTCGGGAATTTCCCAGCTCTGTCCGCCAAAATAATCCGGAATGAAAGCGGGAATATCGGCGGTGCCATTAAAGCTTGTCAGATTGACTACCGGCGCACCAATGCTGGCCGCTTTAAAGCGGTTGGTCTGGGTGATGATCCACGCGCTCATAAAGCCGCCGTAACTCCAACCCATCACCCCCATCCGCTGCGGATCTGCCACGCCCATGGCGATGACCTTATCGACGCCAAGCATTAAATCCCGATAATCTGCCCCACCCCAATCCTTTTCATTGGCGCGTCGAAACGCCACGCCATAACCGGTCGAGCCGCGCGGATTGGGCCGCAATATCGCGAATCCTTTGCTGGCAAAAACGGCTTGTGGATAAACACCCGGTGCGGCTGTGAAATTTTGCGAAAACACCCCGGCAGGGCCACCATGGACATTCAACAGAAACGGGACTTTGCTGCCGACCTTATAACCCACGGGATAGGTGAGAATCCCCTCGATATCGCGTCCATCAGCGGCCTTCCATTTCACGATTTCAACTTTGGGCAACGGATAAGCAGGCAGGTTGGCATTGACACTGCTGACGCGCTTGGGCGCGAAACTGTTCAACGATGGACTTATTGGAGTGGAAAGCGTAGCAACGTAAGCTTCCGCCGCGTGATCATTGGATTCCATCGAAAAACCGATTTGCGTTGCGCCGGCATTGAGCGAAAAATTACTCGCAATCGCGTTGGCAAACCCGTTGCTTACTTCGTTTCCCAAAGGCAGTGAGGTGGGCGCCCCACCTGCGATATTTTGCGCATATAAGCCGGTGAGTGAGCCACGCGGTTCGCTGTAGATAAGCTGGCCACCATCTACCGACCAGCCAATTAAATTCGGGTTACCGTCGAACGATTCAGACAGCAATTTTGGTGTACCGCCGCTGGCGGGAATAAGCGCCAAGCGGTTGTTCTGCGCCCAGCGGGGCGGGGTGTCACTGATCAGGCATGCGATGCTTTTACCGTCTGGCGAAAAAAATGGGCTCGACTCCGCCGCTGTCGTATTGGCGACTATTCGAATCAACCCCGTGCTGATATCCACAATGCTTAAATCGGCTGTAGGCCAGTGGTCAACTTTTGGGCTTTTCACGTGCGAAAAAACAATGCTGCCGCCATCCGGTGAAAAATCAAAACTTTGTACAGTACGGGCGTCGGTGGTTAATTTCTTCGCGTCGCGTTTGCCGCTTTTATCTTTTTCGACGGGCACAATATAAAGCCGGACATGCAGAATCTGTTCTTCAAAAAAACGTGAATCGTCTTTGCCCTTGGCTTTTTTTTCATCCTCTTCAGACTTTGCATCAGGCATCAAAAACGCAATCGACTTCCCGTCAGGTGCCCATGCGAACAAGGCAATGTCCGCCTTCTGGTCGGTAATAGGCTCTCCTTCGCCGCCATCAAGACTCATCACATAAATTTGATTTTTGCCGCTGCGGGATGACAAAAATGCAAGGCGCTGGCCGTCGTTTGACCAAACGGGCTGGGTGGCGGATTTATCGCCAAATGTGATCTGTCGCGTGCCGGGCTGATTAACGGCTTTGATAGTGTTGACCGCGGAAGTAGTCGTCAAATAAATATGGCTTAAATATTCGCTCTTCTCAGGAGTCATCACCGCTTCGGTGACCACCAGCGCAACACGTTTGCCGTCTGGAGAAGGCCTGACCGCGGCAATGCGCTTAACCTTCATGGCTTGCTCGGGCGTCCAGAATTTGGGTGCCTCATGGCCCGGCGCTGGATCGGCGGTCTCGGTCTTCGTAGCGTTTGAGTTAGATGAGCTGGCGGGCATGCGTTCAACAGGTTGTTGAGCAAAAATACTCACACTTGAACCAAGCAAGGCCAGCAATAACAACCCGGTGCGGTGTGAAATCATTCCATTCATCCCCTTGCTCATGCTTTTGTGCCCCTGAAGTTTGCGATGCCTCGATTTTTTAACGCTCTGAACTTTTTACCAAACACAAGCAATAGCAATGCTTTTGAAGCTATTCTGTCTGCTAATACACAGCCAGCCTCGTCTCTCAATCTAACTTTCAACTTAAGTTTCAACCTGATTTTGCTCCCGGCACGGGACAGTCACGCGTTGGACGGGTTTTCGAATGAGAAGGCGGCCGCACCATGCAACTCACCGCGGCTATGCGCTCTCGCCGCCTGCGATCTTCTTGAGCTTTGCCATGCGCTCTTCGAGAAAGTGGATCGACGTTGCGCCGGTAATGAAGGCCGCGTCATTCAACAATTCCTGATGCAGCGATAGATTGGTGTGAATGCCCTCAACCACCATTTCTGAAAGCGCCGTTCTCATCCTGGCAAAGGCCTGTTCGCGCGTGTCGCCATGTGCGATCACTTTGGCGATCAGTGAATCGTAATAGGGCGGCACGACGTAGTCTGCGTAAACGTGCGAATCGACCCGGATACCCGGCCCGCCGGGAACGTGAAAACGCGTAATACGACCGGGCGATGGGACGAACGTTGTCGGGTGTTCTGCATTAATCCGACATTCAACCGCATGACCGCGCAATTGAATATCTTTTTGTCGGTAGCGCAGTCGGTAACCTGCCGCGACGCGGATTTGTTCCTGAACAATATCAACGCCGGTAATCATCTCGGAAACCGGATGCTCGACCTGCACTCGGGTATTCATCTCGATGAAATAGAACTCATCTTTTTCATACAGAAACTCGAACGTACCCGCGCCGCGATATCCCAATTTCACGCACGCCTCAGCACAGCGCTCGCCAATGCGATCCCTTTGCCTTGGCTTCAATTCGGGAGCGGGCGCTTCTTCAATAATTTTTTGGTGCCGACGCTGCATTGAGCAATCGCGTTCCCATAAAAAAATCGCATTTTTATGTTCATCAGCCAGCACCTGAATCTCGATATGACGAGGGTTTTCCAGATACTTTTCCAGATACACGGTTGGATTACCGAAAGCAGATTGCGCCTCGGCCTTGGTCATTTGTACTGCATTGACCAGCGCGGCTTCGGTATGCACCACCCGCATCCCACGTCCGCCACCGCCGCCAGCCGCTTTAATAATGACCGGATAGCCCACCGCCGCGGCAATTTTGCGCATTTCCTTGGGCTCATCCGGCAATGCACCTTCAGATCCCGGCACACACGGGATGCCGACTTTTTTCATTGCCGCCTTGGCCGCCACCTTGTCGCCCATGGTTCGAATATTCTCTGGCCGGGGGCCGATGAAAACAAAGCCTGAATTCTCTACACGATCTGCAAAATCAGCGTTCTCGGATAAAAAACCATAGCCGGGATGAATCGCTTGTGCGTCGGTGACTTCAGCTGCGCTGATAATCGCCGGAATATTAAGGTAGCTATCTTTAGATGGTGCCGGACCAATACAGACCGATTCGTCCGCCAGCATGACGTATTTGGCGTCGGCATCCGCTTCAGAATGCACCGCAACCGTTTTAATGCCGAGCTCGCGACAGGCGCGCTGAACGCGAAGCGCGATCTCACCGCGATTGGCGATGAGGATTTTTTCAAACATGGCCCCGGTTCTGGGGCTTGGACCAAAAACTGCCATAGCGCGCTGACCCTAGGTTCTATTCGATGATGAACAAAGGCTGACCGTATTCAACCGCCTGGCCGTTTTCGCTCAAGATTTTCTTCACGACCCCGGCAGCGTCTGATTCGATCTCATTTAATAATTTCATCGCTTCGATAATGCACAGGGTCTGGCCTTTCGTGACCGTTTGTCCGACTTCAACAAACGACGCGGACCCGGGTGAGGGCGAACGATAAAACGTTCCCACCATCGGTGACTTTAAGGTGTGGCCGACGGGCTCAGCCGCAGCCGCTACCGAAGCGGCAGGCGCTGCTGGTGCGGGACCGCCGGCGTAATCACCCGGCAATACGACCGAGGTGGGTGCCATCGGCTGCATGAAATGCCCGCCATTACCGGTGCGGCTAATACGAACCTTTTCTTCGCCTTCGGTAATTTCAAGTTCCGCGATACCGGACTGCTGCACCAAATCGATCAAGGTCTTAATTTTGCGGAGATCCATAGCATTACCTCATAACAAAACGCTGCCAAATTGTGTCCGGCAGCGGGTTTGTGGGTTTAATTATTGTGTTGGTTTGAACCGGGCGAAGCGGAAATAGCGGCAGACTTTGGGATGGGCGTGTTTGCGTTTTGGGTGGTGGGTGCGTTCTGTGCGTTGGTGAGGCGGATTCTGCGGACCGCCGCGTCAACGGCGAATTCATAGCCTTGCGCACCCAAACCCGAAATCACCCCTATTGCCAAATCGGAAAAGTAAGAGTGTTTCCTAAACGCTTCGCGGGCATGAATGTTTGACAAATGCACCTCAATAAAAGGAATTGCCACAGCAGCAATGGAATCTCTAATCGCAACACTGGTGTGGGTGAAGCCCGCTGGATTGATCACAATAAAAGCTACGCCAGCCAGCGGCGCCGCCTGAATACGATCAATTAAGGCGCTTTCTGCGTTTGATTGAAAAATCTCAATTTCAATCTTTCCGGCGATGTCGGCGGGCAGGTTAGCTACCCGATTCCGCAAGCTTTCATCAATTTCGGCTAATGTGCTGCGGCCATAATGCCCGGGTTCGCGGGTGCCGAGCAGGTTCAAGTTGGGACCGTGAAGGACTAAAATCTTACGCATGAGGTCAAGTTTGCCTCATTTCGCATCAGATTGTCTAGTTTTTCACCGACGTTACGCTAATCACCAAATTGGCGACGAAAAGTCAAGCGTTTCTCGCGCCCAAAATACTGGCGGCTATGGCGCGCGCTTGATGCGCGCTAGACAGCGACGCCCGTGCCATCGAGACCGCCTTGACTGGTCTCGCCGACTTTACACTTTCGGCGAGTTAATTTACGAGGGCAGTAGCAAAATCTGAATGTGAACTCATGACGATCAGAGATTGATTAGCGGACGGTTAGATTGAATGTTTCGCGGTTACAGAGTAAGCCAAACCACAGAATATGCCATAACAAAAATCATTATTTAACTGCTATTTATGATTTTTAGTTCATTTTGGAATATTTTGCTGCAAGATCGATTCAAATTCCATCTCGGAAATAAGCCCCAGCTTGGCATAAATCACTGCTCCGCCGGGCGCAACGACGACCGTATGGGGTAACAACCCAAAACGGTTGCCCAGCCGTTTCGAAAATTCTATTGCACCCGCGTCACCCGGTAAAAGTGGATAGTTAATAGGCGTCACTTTAGCGAATTTAGCAACATTTGAGCTCGTGTCAGCGGCAATACCGATAATTTGCACGCCTTGAGTGGCCAGCTTTTGATGTAGCTTGACGAAAATAGGCATTTCTTCTTTGCACGGCGCGCACCATGTCGCCCAAAAATTAATCACCAGCAATTTATTTTGCCACTGGCCCAGCGATTGTGGTTTCCCCGCCATGTCTTTAAATATCGCCGTATAAATGACGCCAGGCGTGACATCCGGCGCTCCACTTACCGGCAGTTGAGTAGCGGCCTGTTCACTCGCGGGCGAGGATAAAACTCCAGTAACGCTGCTTGCGCCCACTTCCAAACCTGACAAGCGGACGGGATGGGGCGACGTTAAATAGCCCACCATAAGCGCGGCTGATGCCAGCAACAGCATAACGGCTAATCCAATGGTGATGGCCAGCTTTGGGCGTGTCACGGTGTCTTTTTGACGAGATCGGCCACACCCGGCGAGACGGGCAACGCAGGCCGTGATGTGTCCGGAGATGATAACGATTGGGTAAGGGGTATTTGACCCAAACCAGATATGGTTAACGGCATTACCAAATCGCCCGACCCAAACTTAAGCGTTAAATCATGCTGTAACGGTGGATAGCAAATACCGACATCGGCGCAGCCTTGAGAAGTGATTTTTAGTTTCACCGTGTTGGCAAGCGCCGCCGCAGCGGTAGAAAGGGATGCAGCGCTAGCTATGGTGGCCGAATCAGTCCGTTTATCCTTATTCACGCTCGATAGCGGTAAAAGTATTTGCACACGCTTGCGATATGTTTCAACACGTCCGAAGGTAGCGTCTTGCTTTACCGTTCCTGCTGGAGACACAATGTTACCCACCTTGAATTGTGGCGATTCATTGCCGACACGAAAACGCTTTCGATACAAATAATAGCCGTCGGCAATTTGATAGGTAAGCTCAATTGTTTTGGGATCCCTGAATCGCGCAGAAATCTTGAACACATCTTCCGCTGGCAACAACTCTTGAACCGGCGTTGAGCCAGATGCTGCAGCGGCCGCTCTTGTCGCAGTTGAAGATACCCCCAAGAGCATGAAAAATATTAACGGTATGAGCGTGATAACGGAGAAAACAGGAGTGTGTGGGCGCAATCGCTTCATGATGATTCAACTTGTGTGGTTATTAATACGGGCGCGCTTCAAATCATACGGGAACGATTAGCTGGACCCGACGCCAAAACAAATATGGAGAACTTTTACGCAATGAACGCGAAGCCGCAAACTGACATATCAGCAAGCCCAATTAGTTCGTTGCGGTTTAGATTTTCATTGTATTCCGCGTATTTTGTGTTTTTGCAACGCAACAGTTGAGTGCAGGACTTTGGTGTGACAGCTTCTTTTGCACTAAATTCAAATCCCCCAATTGAGTCAGCGCGAGACATAGAACTTTACAGCTTCAATTCGGTAGGTTAGTGTGGTAAATCTAAATTTTGGCCGCATTTAGTCGATATACACAGTATATTTTTAGGCGGCGAAAGGAAATTTAATGCGTTTCTTAATCATTGGCTTATTAGTTGGATTCCCGCTTGCAGAAGGAACATTGCTATACCATTTAGCCGCAGGCCCTGCGGGCCATGGTGGCTGGGTACTGGCGTGGCTTGTGTTCGCAGCGATGGCAGGTATCGCGCTGATTAAACAAGCGCGCTTTTCGCTGATTTCACGACTCACAACAGCACTCTCGCAGGGACAATTCTCACTGGCGGCGTTTATCGACAGCTTTCGTACGGTGTTGGCCGGCCTACTTTTAATTTTTCCCGGCGTGATTTCAGACGTGATGGCGATGGTACTGCTGCTGATTCCGATCCGCGAACCCGCCTTCATTCAACCGCAATCACATGCTTCAGGTAGCTCAGGAAGCAGCGCAGAGATGTACACGGCAACCCAGCGAGCGAATGCCGCTCGTGGCAATCAGCAGACCCAAACCACCCGCCCATCAGCGCACACGGTTGATGGAGAATTCAGGCGCGAAACCTAGGCAACTGGCAAAAGCCCGTCCAAAAAATCCCTGATGGTGGGGTATTTGAGCTGAAACCTTAATTCCTGCTTCAGCCGTTGGTTGCGAATCCGCCGCGACTCACTCATAAACGAAAGCATTGGCGCACCAATTACTACTGCCGCCTCCGCGCGACTGACACGCGGTGGACGCGCTAACTTGAAATGATCAGCCACCAAATCGAAATAATCACCCATTTTGAGTTCAGTATCGTCCACCACGTTATAAATCCGGTTGGGTAGAGCGCCCATCGCCGCTGCAAACGCAGCACGCGCCAGATCTTCGGCATGAATATGGTTGGTGAACACGTCATCTGCCTCAATCAGCGCCGGTGTTGCTTTACTGAGGCGCTCTATCGGCAATCGATCCGCCGCATAAATCCCGGGTGCGCGCAAAATTGAAACTTTCACGCCAGTACGCGTCCCCCACTGTCGCAGTAGCGATTCTGCATCAACACGACGAAGGGCACGATCGGTGGTAGGTTTCATATTGCGCGTCTCATCAATTGAAGCGCCCGCACAATCGCCATAGACGCCGGTGGTGCTGATATAAATGAGGCGCTGTGGTAGCATCGCGGCTCCATTTTGATGGAGAGCGGCGAGCAAATGGCGGGTTCGTTTGTCTTCAATACCGCGCGGCGGCAAGGTGGCGGGAGGTGCAAAATGAAACACAATATTGGCGAGACCGGCAATTCTGGACAGTGAGCGACGATCATCCAAATCGCCATATACCGGCACCGCGCCGCAGATGCGTGCCAAGTCTGCGCGTTCGGGCTTGCTGGCGTCACGAATGAGCGCGAAAACCTTATATTTTGGCGCGACCAATTTAGCCAGGCGCACACCAACGTCGCCAAAGCCGACAATCAAAATTTTTGATGCAGAATTCATAGTCGGTGAAGTAT
>JBBRFJ010000069.1:0-15664 GCA_038224475.1 Burkholderiales bacterium | reverse complement strand
TTGTACCCCGACTTATTTCGCGATCTTGAAAAATCACGCTGGGATATGGCGACCGATATTCCATGGGATGACTTTGATCCTGCCAAGCTCACTGACGAGCAGGCGATCACTATCAAGATGAACGCAATTACTGAGTGGTCAGCATTGCCGGCGACCGAAATGTTCCTGCGCGACAACCAACATGACAGCGATTTTTCTGCGTTTATGTCGATCTGGTTTTACGAAGAACAAAAACATTCACTGGTATTAATGGAGTATTTACGCCGCTATCGGCCGGATATGGTGCCAAAAGAAGAAGAGCTGCATGCAGTTCGCTTCACGTTCGACCCGGCGCCAGCGCTGGAGACATTGATGCTGCATTTTTGTGGCGAAATTCGTTTGACGCAATGGTATAGACGCGCCGCCGAATGGCACACCGAACCCGTGATCAAGAAAATTTACGACACCATCTCGAAAGACGAAGCGCGCCACGCCGGCGCTTATTTCCGTTACATGAAACGAGCGATTGAAAAGGTCGGCGGCGAGGCGCAAATCGCGTTCGCTAAAATCGGCGTGCTGATGGCGAGTTCAGGCAAAAGCGGCAAACCGCTCCATCCGACCAATCTGCATGTGAACACGAGTTTGTTCCCTAACGACACCGTGCAATCGCGTTTGCCCGACCCGGAATGGTTGGAGCGTTGGCTTGATACGCAGATCAAATTCGATAAAGTGTGGGAAGGTCGCGTCGTTGGAGGGATTCTGAAACAGCTCTCGAATTTATTTGACCGGTCGTTCGAAACCTCGACTGACTTAAACCGCTTCCGCAAAGAGTTAATTGCTAAATTTGCTGTACCCACCACGCCAGCAATAGCAAGCGCGGCTTAACACCCTCTGCAATATAAAAATCAAACCCCAGTATTGGCGGGCAGTTCAGAGTATTTTTGCCACGAATCGCCCGCCTTTATTAGGGTTCACATATCGATAACTCGCGAACATCACTGCCAACGTGCCTTTGCCGAAGCTGAACTTATCACTGGCACTCCACCTGCATCGCGCACAGTCTGGTTATGCGTCCTTCCTTCGAAAATAAGTTTTGCGATCCGGCCACACTAAATGAGCGAGCGGCCGCATTATCAAGAAAGCTCGTGTTCACCAACGGCGTTTTTGACGTACTGCATCGCGGTCATGTCACCTATCTTGCAGAGGCGCGCTCGCTCGGATCTTCACTCATCGTGGCGCTGAATTCTGATGCGTCGGTAAAGCGTCTTGGCAAAGGCGAAGACCGGCCTATCAACACGCTCGAGGATCGAATGGCGGTGATTGCTGCGCTGGAATGCGTGAGCTTGGTCACGTGGTTTGAAGAAAACACGCCGCTCGCTCGCATCATCGAGGCGCGCCCGGATGTGCTGGTAAAAGGCGGCGATTGGGCAATTGCCAAAATTGTCGGTGGCGCGGAGGTGACAGCATGGGGCGGAAGCGTACACACGATTAACTTCCAGTTTGAACGCTCGACCACCGCCATGCTTAAAAAAATTCGCACGCCACCACACTGATGTCGTCCGCGCAAATAATTGAGCAACTGAGCGCCATCGTGGGCGCTGCAGGCATCGTGACTGATGCGGCCGACATGGCGCCCTATCTCACCGATTGGCGCGGCAATTACACCGGTGCGGCGATGGCGATTGTGCGTCCCGCGAGCACTGTGGAGGTCGCTGAGGTTGTAAAACTTTGCGCCGCGACTAAAACACCGATGGTGCCGCAGGGCGGTAATACCGGCCTCGTCGGCGGTGGCATTCCCGACAACAGCGGCAATGCCATCATCGTCTCGCTGCGTCGCATGAATCGCATTCGCGAAGTGGATCTGGCGAATAGCGCGATGGTCGTCGAAGCGGGCTGTATTTTGCAAACTATCCAAGAGACCGCGCGCGAACACCATCAACATTTCCCGCTCTCACTTGCCGCAGAAGGTAGCTGCACCATTGGCGGCAACCTGTCTACCAACGCCGGTGGCACCGCGGTCCTGCGCTACGGCAATACCCGCGATCTGGTGTTGGGCATCGAAGCGGTCATGCCTGATGGACGTATTTGGAATGGCTTGAAGGCATTGCGTAAAGACAACACCGGATACGATCTGAAACAACTGCTGATGGGCGCGGAAGGCACGCTCGGCATCATTACCGCCGCCGTGCTGAAGTTATTTCCCATAGCTCAAAGCCGCTGCACGGCAATGATTGCGCTCTCGCAGGCGGCTGATTCCGTCGCCCTGTTAAAGCTAATTCGTGACGGGCTGGGGGATCGTCTCACCGGTTTTGAATTGATGTCACGCATTTGTATTGATGGTGTCATCAAACATTTCCCTGCCAACGCGGAGCCATTCGCGAATCACCACGACTGGCAAGTATTGGTAGAGCTTACGGACAGCATGCCTCATTCACCGCTCACCGATGCGCTCGCCACGGCAATCGAGCCGGCGTTCCAAAGTGGCTTGGCAATGGATGCGGTAATCGCTTCAAGTGACGCGCAATCGGCCGCAATGTGGAACATACGCGAGCAAATTCCAGAAGCCGAAAAACTCGAAGGCAAGAGCGTGAAACACGATATTTCAATGCCCATTTCGCGGATCGGAGAATTTATCAACAGCGCCGGGCCGCGCCTTATGACTGGACTACCCGGTGCACGCATTATTTGTTTCGGCCATATCGGCGATGGCAATTTGCACTACAACCTGAGCTTTCCCGGTGCCGCCCCCACGCCTGAACAAATCAAAATCGCAAATAAAATAGTCTACGATTTATTGGATGAAAGGCACGGCTCCATCAGCGCCGAACACGGCCTCGGCCAACTAAAACGCGACGAGATCACAAGGCATAAAAGTGAAGTCGAGCTCGATACCATGCGCGTAATCAAGCGTGCGCTAGACCCGCTGGGAATTATGAATCCGGGGAAGGTAATTTAACGCCGATTATCGGCCAGCAACTAATTTTTTGCTGGCACCGCGACCACGGCTTGGGCAGTTGCTCCATTGGGACAAGGTATCGCTTTGACCGTGCTGCTTTCGTAGTCGCGCTGCATGATGGTGAGACGGGCGATCATGTTGGTATCGGGTTCGCGCAAGCTGAATATTGTTTCCTTGACTTGTGGCGTACGGGGCACGATCACGGCCTTTTTGACCAACTTGCCCGCTTTCGCTTCCAAATCGGCGAGCCCGCGATTAGCTGCTTCTTCGGTAGAAAAAACGCCCAGCGACAAGCTGTTATCGGGCAAGATGGAAACATCTTTCATGCCGCCTTGCTTCAGCGATGCGGCTATCGTTTCGGCCGCTTTGCGGTCCTTGGAGGCCGGAATGGCAACGCCGTAGCGAGTGAACTCTTCTATATTGCGAGTGGTGACTCGGTCACCCGCTTTCATTTCGGCAAAAGCAAGCTGGGCACGCGCTGCATCAGACGGCTTCACACTGAAATCCACACATGCCGACCCGCTGAATGCTTCTGCCATTTTGCGCACCGCCTGCGCTTCCGCTTTCGCATCAGCAGCACTCAGGTCGGACTGGCCAGCGCTGGTTTTACCGCCGCCTTCTTGCGGAGAAATAATTTTGAGCTGCTCCCGATTGATTTCACGGGGCAATTCCCGTGCCGGTTTGGTTTCCGACAAATAAATATGCACACCAAACGCGATGGCGACCAGCAGCAAAAGCAGAAAAATAAATCGAGCCACGGCTATTTTTATATGTAATGGACAATAGTTTTATTAAGCTGTTAGTTTATGCTGCAATCCTGCCTCAAACAATGTAGTTGTCAGGCAATATCGGAATCAAGAGAAATTTGCAAAAGACCTTCCAACACCAAGTTTTCATGGATTGTAAGTGCAAAAGGCGCATGTGGGGCCAATAGCGCCAAAGCACCGCCGCTGGCAATGACCATAGGGGCCGGAGTAGCGGCAGATACACGCGTGGAACCGCTACAATCACGTTCGGTAACGCGGGCCAACATGCGAGAAATTGCGCCGATGCAGGCATCGACCGCACCGCTGGCCATCGCGTCCATGGTGTTGGTGGGGAACATTACAAATTTTCCCATTTCTTCTGATGCCGGCGGCGGTAATTGGGCGGTTCGCAAATGCAGCGCGTGTCGCATCAGGCCCAGACCCGGTACGATAACGCCGCCCAGAAATTGTCCTTCAGCGCTCAGGGCATCCACGGTGAGTGCGGTGCCCGCCATCACCACTACTTTTGCGGACAACGCAGGCGTGTGCAGATGCGCGCCAATCAATGCTGCCCAGCGGTCGCAGCCGAGCTGCTCAGGGCGGTCATATCCATTGCTTACGCCGCACTGCGCCGCCTGCGACACAATGAACAGCGGCGCAATTTTCTTTTTGCCGAGAGAGACTTTAATCGCTTCGGCAACCTCAAGCCCGGCCACATTGGAGACAATTGCGACCGATGGCTGAAGCGCCTGCCATTCACGCTCCAGCGCTTCTGGAGCGATGGCATCGCGGGTCAACACGCGTCCTTGCGAATGCGTTTTTTTTCCGTCGTAAAGCGCCCATTTTAGGCATGTATTACCGACATCAATCGCCAATAACGTCATGCTCCGGTGGCCTTGCGCGTGCTGGCGCGCACGCCACGAAGGGGGCGCTTTTCGACTGCGGGCTTCGCCAGTTTGTCCACTGGGTTGGCACGAAATTTACCGTGAGGATTAATGCTGGGGTGAGCCTTTGAGGCGCGAACTGAAATTTCGGCTGAGGTCAGCGCTTCCCGCGTGCCGGGCTGATGGATGGGTTCGACGATGAGCGAGCCATCATGTCCAACATCTTTTACCACCGCGTCGTAATCCGCCGACTTACTTTGCCGCACAATGATGAGTTGGCCGTGCAAGGCATGCAGCGCCAACCAGTCATTTTTAAAACCATTGAATCCTTGCTGACTAAATTGATCCAAAACCACGACTAACTCCTGCAACATCGACGCCAGCAAATCATTGCGCGACGAAAATTTACCCGCATGAGACAACACATCGGTCGCTGGCTGGTCGATCAATAACTTAAACGACTCAGTCAAACCAATGTTGACCCCGACGCCGATCACCGCGACGGTCGGGCCGAGCATGTCGCCTTGCGTTTCAATCAAAATGCCGGCCAACTTTTCGCCATTTACCAACACATCATTGGGCCATTTCAACATGGCGTCAGACACCCCGGCTGCACGCAAAGCACGCGCCAATGCCAGCCCCACCACCAACGACAAGCCACCCAACTCTGCGGCGCCTTTTTCAAAGCGCCATAGCAGAGAAAAGGTGAGTGAGCCCGCGAGCTTTGATTGCCACAGACGCCCGCGACGTCCGCGACCCGCGGTCTGCATTTCTGCGGCGACACACGTGCCGCTGGCCGCACCTGCGACGCCGCGCGCGAGTAATTCAGTATTCGTGGAGCCAATATTCAGCAAAATATCGACATCCAGTCGACGTGCCTGGTCGCCGAGCGCGTCACGCACCGCACTAATATTCAGTAAATCAATTGCCGACCCCAGCCGATAGCCGCGACGCGTGAGACTAAAAATTTCAATCTCAGCTTCGCTGGCATCTTTCAACGCGTCCGAAATAGCGGAACGCGAAACACCAAATTTTTGGGCAAGCGCTACACCAGAGACGAAATGTTCGTGCGAGAGCTCGGCGAGCAATTGATAGGCGAGCGGGCGCAAATCAGGTTGCCCGCGGGATGTGACACATCAGCTCAAGCATTTTCGTTTTTACAGGCCGACACCTCGGCCGCATACGCGACCCCGGCGATCACGGAATCAAGCAGCAACTGAACCCGCGCCGCGAGCTTGCTTGACTCGCGATAATCAGCGGGCGCAATAAAATCGACGCGACCTGCATCGAGCAACCGCACGCAGGTCTCTTTGGTTCTGCCGATTTTTGCATTAAACACGGCAATTGCGTGGCCGCCACTTTTTTTAGTCAGCGCCATAGAAGGAACATCAGTCATACCGTCGCCGATATAAATAATATTTGAGAACGGAATCGGGCGCTCGCTCTCGGGCATGTGATCGTTGATGGATTCTGCAAGCGCTTCTTTGCCTTTATTAATGCGGAATAGAAATTGGGTTTTTGACGTGTCCGTGATCAGCAGCTTCGGGAATGTCGCGATTCCGTATTGATTGAAGTGATATTCGGAGGCGTAAATTTGTTTGAAATATTTCCGGATCGATACGCCTTCCAGAATCTCTTTTTGACCCGCCGAAATAATGTAATGCTGAACCTTTACCTTGCCCAACCCACGCTTTTCAACATAGGCGTTGATGTGCGGGAACCATATTTCCACGCCTGGAAAATATTGAATCTTTTCCGCCATCGCCGCGAAATCCTCACGCGTGATTTTTATATCATCGTTTTTATAAAGCTTCTCCAGCATCAGCCGCATGTAAACCAGCATCGGATCAGAATCCGTTTCGCTCGCCTCTTTATGCACCTGCTGCCAAAATGCTTCCGGTTCAATACCGATTTTCGGCAGCACCGTGTACTCCTGCATCGGCTGCGGCGACAACGTGCCGTCGAAGTCATAAACGATCGCAATCGTATCTTGAAAAAACTTTTGTTTCGCGGGACGTTGCGGCGTTGGGCGGAGGTCTTTGTTCATAGCCAAAGTTTACCAATAACGGCTGGCTTATTTGCAATCATGGCGTCGCGAGGAGTGGGAAGGGGGGAATAGAACGCTTGATAGTAAAACGCCCGCCAGGGTTGAGCTGGCAGGCGCGTTATTTGTTCAAAACTTTATCTGTTTAAATCGTTACTTGTTCAGCGAATTATCAACATGCGTTGGACAACCGCTCGTTTCTATCTCGCCTGGGATTGCAAAAGTTACGCTGCGCTAATCAGCATACACGCCTGCTTTTTTGATGATCGGGCCCCATTTGGCGATCTCGGCGACCAGATGAGTGCGCAATACTTCGGGCGTTTGGCGGGCAGCGGGTTCCGGTGCGGTTCCCAGTTCAGCGAGTCGTGCTTTGACATCGTTATCTTTCAAGGCCTCTTGCAATGCCTTGGTTAGTTTTTCGTTGATCGCTTTGGGCGTTCCTTTGGGAGTCCACACGCCATGCCATACGCCCACGCTAAAGCCCTTTAATCCGCTTTCATCAAGCGTCGGGACATTAGGCAACGATGCGACGCGCGTTGTTGAGGTGACGCCAAATACTTTTACCTTATCGCCCTTGATCTGTGAGGTGGTGTTAGTCGTTTGATCGCACATGAAATCGACTTGACCGCCAAGCAGATCCGTCATGGCGGGTGCTGTGCCTTTGTAAGGGACCGTCAAAACGTCAGTTTCGATCGCGGTCATAAACAACATCCCACACAAATGCGAGGCCGAGCCGATGCCGGCGTTAGCGTAGGAGATTTTGGCTTTATTGGCTTTGACGTAGCTGAGAAAATCTTTGAAATTATTGGCCGGAATATCTTTTTTGCTAATTAGCGTCATCGGCACTTCAGTCACCAAACCGATCGGCTCCAGATCCTTGGTGGCATCATATTTCAAAGTGCGGTATAGCGAAGGAGCGGTGGAGATGCCAATGTGCATTAACAGGATGGTGTAGCCATCGGCTGGCGCGGCAACGGCGCGGCCCACGCCAATAGTGCCGCCTGCGCCACCGACGTTTTCGATCAAAATCGGTTGTCCCAGCGATTTCGACATTGCCGCACCGACAGTACGCGCGACGGTGTCAGTTGGACCACCTGCAGCGAACGGCACAATCATGGTGATAGGTTTAGCTGGATAAACGTCGGCAGCATGCGATAAAAGCGATGCTGAACCAAAAACGAGTGATGCAGCTGCAACTGCGAGCGAACGGAATTTCATAACACCTCCAAGAGATTATTGTTGTACCTGATTTCAACGTGACGCCGTAATTTTACTGCAAGTTGCAAATCAGGCGGCTGGATTCAAACTTGATTCACTTCATCGGATTGTGTGCTTAATTAGGTACGCATTGCGCAAACACAATACTCTAATAGAGACGCGGGTCAACAGGCATAAATGGCTCAAACGGCAAGTCTAGCTTGCACTCTTAGGGTTTGCGCCCGCTGATTTCGATCCCATAAATTCGCCCATCTTTATGGCGCGAGTGGGTGACCAATCTTTGTTGAACGTGAGCGTGTTCTTGGGGAACAGCATCACCACGGTTGAGCCCAATAAAAACCGACCCATTTCTTCACCTTTTTTGAGCATGGCCGGCTTGTCATGATATTCCCACTCGCGAACCTGGTGGGTGCGCGGCGGGTTGACGATGCCGTGCCACACGGTCGCCATGGAACCCACGATCGTCGCCCCCACCAGCACCAATACCATTGGACCTTGCTTGGTCTCAAACGCGCAGACCACCCGCTCATTGCGCGCGAACAAGCCCGGCACACCGCGCGCGGTAGTGGGATTCACTGAAAATAGCTCGCCCGGCACGTAAATCATCCGCGTTAATTTGCCGTCGCATGGCATGTGAATGCGATGGTAATCTTTCGGGCTTAAATAAAGCGTCGCGAAGCTGCCATCCTGAAACTCCGCCGCTAAGGCAGCATCGCCGCCGACCAGTGCAGTGGTCGAATAGTGATGGCCCTTCGCCTGAAAAATCTGATCGCGTTCAATCTCGCCGAATTGGCTAATCGCACCGTCCACGGGACAAATAAAATCCGCTTTCGCCAACGGCCGCGCGCCTTCAAGCAGCGGTCGCGTAAAAAATTCATTAAAGCTTTGATAGCTGGCGATATCCGAATTCGCCGCCTCGGCCATATTGACGTTGTAGCGTGCAACAAACCAGCGAATCAAGCGCGTGGTCAGATGACCAGCTTGCGCGCCCGCGATTCTCCCGGCGAGAACGGTGAGCGCTTGTTTGGGGAGGAAGTATTGCGGAAGTACAGCGGAGCGGTCGGACACAGAAACACCATAAAGAAAATTATTTCTTATTATAGGGGCGGAGAATAAACAGGCTCGTTGATGCGAAACGAGCAGTGAGCCCATTTTACTGCTCGCAACAAAAATAGGGCCTAGGAAAAACCTTTCGCTGACGCGCCTAGCGGCTATTATTCCAGCACAATACGCAACACAGCCTGCGAGCTCGAAACATAAATCGAACCATCCGAGCCTATTGCAATACCTTCCGGAAAACTTATGGCTCCCGGCAAAGCCCCGAGCACAACGCCAGCAGGGCTACTTCCATTTCCAGCCACGGTGGTGACCGTTCCATCTGATGTTACTTTGCGAATTGCGCTAGCACCGCTGTCGGCGACAAAAGCGTTGTCTTTGGCGTCTACGGCGATTGCCACAGGGTCAGCAAAACGAGCCACGACCGCGGAGCCATCCCGAACACCAAGCTGGCTCCCAGAACGGATGATGGTCGTGCCATTTGCAGCCAACCTAGCGACAGTGGCAGAATTAATAAAAACAGATGTAGTGCCCCCGCCAAGCAAGGATTCAGAAACGACAAGGTTGCCAGCACTATCAACCGCAATAGCCTTTGGGCCGAATTCATCTGCGAACGTCGTCACCATGCCTGTGGGGGTTATTTTTCTGATATTAAAACGACGGTCAGCAACGTAAAGATTGCCCGCAACATCAACGGCAATACCGCGAACATCGGCGAATCGCGCGTCGGCACCAACGCCATCAAGGGAATCTACAGCACCCGCCAACCCAGCGACCGTTGTGACCGTGCCGTTTGGCAGAATTTTCCGCACCGTGTTGTTATCAGTTACATATAAGTTTCCATCTTTATCCACGGCGATTTGCTGCGGGTCAGTAAAGCGTGCTGCTGCACCCAGACCATCTGCCGAGCCTTTCACGCCCGCGACGCCTGCGATTGTGGTGACTGCACCAACCGGCGATATCTTGCGGATAGTGGCGTTCCCACCGTCAACCACATAAACATTGCCAGCCTTATCGACAGCCAAGCCTCTTGGCGACGAAAAACCAGCATTCGCACCGAAGCCATCCGCATTACCCGCAATGTTCAGACTGCCGGCGAGCAAGCTGATGCCCAGTGCGGGTTTAACCGTCAGCGTGGCACCATTACTGACCACAGTTCCACCCACGTTACTGACGGCCACAGTCAACACGCTGGCGGTGTCGGGTAGCTGCGGTGAAGAAATGGCATACGTGGCAGCGTTCGCACCTGCCACATCGACGCCGTTACGCCTCCATTGGTACGCTAGATTGCCATCGCCGGTAGCAACCACGGAAAAACTGGTGGTCTCTCCGGCTCGGACCGATTGATTAGATGGTTGAGTGAGAATTTTTGGCGCGGCAGGAGCTGGGCTATCGCCACCACCATTGCAACCGGAAAGACTAAAAAAACTAACGAGAAGAACGGTGGTAGAAATAACGATCTGAAATAGTGAAACTGTTTTGGTTTTCGATAACGAGTTCATAGGCACAACCTTTCATGTAGGCTTATCTTTTATATTTTTAACAGCACCTGAAGTGTAGCGAAAAAGTAAGTACGTATTTCGAAAACGAAAGTCTTTTACTAGCGGGGGTCTCGAAGGCTTTTTGATGCAAACAACATGTCCTGCCTTGTGTTTACATTTCACAATCAAAGCAATAAAAAAGGCCGGATAACCGGCCTTTTTTATTGCTAAAGCTAAATTAATTTTTCGCCTGATCGACCAATTTATTTTTCTTCATCCAAGGCACTTTTGAAGGGGTTTTGAGGAGCATGCTCCTCACCTTCGAAAGCCCACGCGCCCTGCAGGGCGCGCACAGAGTGCCTAATTCTTCGCCTGATCGACCAATTTATTTTTCTTAATCCAAGGTACTTTTGAAGGGGTTTCGAGGAGCATGCTCCTCGCCTTCGAAAGCCCACGCGCCCTGGCGTGCGCGCGGAGAGTGCTTAATTTTTCGCTTTATCAACTAATTTATTTTTCTTAATCCAAGGCACTTTTGAAGGGGTTTTGAGGAGCATGCTCCTCACCTTCGAAAGCCCACGCGCCCTGCAGGGCGCGCACAGAGTGCCTAATTCTTCGCCTGATCGACCAATTTATTTTTCTTAATCCAAGGCATCATCGCTCTTAACTTCCCCCCCACCTCCTCAATCTGATGCTCAGCCAACAAACGACGGCGTGCCGTCAGCGTCGGCGCGCCTGCTTTATTTTCGAGGATGAAGCTTTTCGCGTATTCCCCGGTCTGGATATCACGCAACACATCTTTCATCACCTTTTTGGTTTCTTCGGTGATGATTCTGGGCCCGCTCACGTACTCGCCATATTCCGCATTATTCGAGATCGAATAATTCATGTTGGCGATACCGCCTTCGTAGATTAAATCGACAATCAATTTGGTTTCGTGCAGGCATTCGAAATAGGCCATCTCAGGCGCGTAACCGGCTTCCACCAACGTCTCAAACCCAGCTTTGATCAACTCCACGACACCGCCGCACAGCACCGCTTGTTCGCCAAATAAATCGGTTTCGGTTTCTTCCCGGAAATTGGTTTGAATCACGCCGCCGCGCGAGCCACCAATCGCCTTTGCATACGACAGTGCCAAATCACGAGCTTTGCCCGATTTGTCCGCATGGACCGCGATTAGCGCGGGTACGCCACCGCCGCCGACGTAAGTCGAACGAACCAGATGGCCGGGGCCTTTGGGCGCAATCATGATCACATCCAAATCTGCGCGTGGAGTGACCACTCCATAGTGAACATTAAAGCCGTGGGCGAATGCAAGCACCGCGCCTTTTTTGATATTCGGCTCAACTTCCGATTTGTATACATCGCCAATGTTTTCATCAGGCAACAGCATCATCACAAAATCAGCGGCTTTAACCGCATCCGCGACTTCGGCGACTTTCAGACCGGCTTTCTTTACCTTGTCCCATGATGCGCCACCCTTGCGCAGACCAACGGTCACTTTTACACCTGAATCATTCAGATTTTGCGCATGCGCATGGCCTTGCGAGCCGTAGCCCACGATGGTGACTTTTTTGCCTTTGATGAGAGAAAGGTCACAATCCTTGTCGTAATAAACTTTCATTTGCATTCCTTGATAGCAGTATTAAAAATATTCAAACTTTTTGGAGTTTCTAGACCTTGATGACCCATTCGCCACGGCCCAGCCCGCATGCGCCGGTGCGGACAGTTTCTAAAATCAGCGCCCGATCAAGCGCCTCTAAAAACGCATCAAGCTTCTCGCCGGTACCGGTCAGCTCAACAACGTAGGTTTTTTCAGTGATATCGATGATGCGTGCACGAAAAATATCGGCGGTTCGTTTCAGCTCTTCGCGGTCTTTTCCGAGCGCGCGCAGTTTAACCAGCATCAATTCACGTTCAACATGTTTACCTTCGTTCAAATCAACAATTTTGACGATATCCACAAGCTTGTTTACTTGCTTGGTAATTTGCTCGATAACGTCGTCAGAACCCGAGGTAACAATGGTCATGCGTGACAGGGTGGCGTCTTCAGTCGGCGCCACGGTAAGGGATTCGATGTTGTAACCGCGTGCCGAGAAAAGCCCCGCTACACGCGACAGTGCACCGGCTTCGTTTTCGATCAGCAGAGATAGGATATGGCGCATTTTATTTAAGCGGTAATGTTGAATTTAGGTTTGCTACTGGTAGCCACTGCCATGGCGCAAGAGCCGAGTTTTTATTGTTGCGATGCGGTTCAGGCTGGTCGGATCAAACGCGAAGCGCGCTATTTTGTGTTCGCCGGCGACTACAAATCTTCCGCCAAAATCATTTCGCTGATGCCCTTGCCGCCTGGCACCATCGGAAACACATTTTCTTTTTGATCGGTCAAAAAGTTCATAAATACGAGGCGATCTTTCATCGCGAAAGCATCTTTCAACGCTCCCTCAACATCACTAGGCTTCTCGATATCCATGCCCACATGGCCATAAGCCTCGGCAAGCTTGGTGAAATCCGGCAAAGCTTCCATATAACTTTCAGCATGGCGATTGCCGTGGAAAAACTCCTGCCACTGACGAACCATGCCGAGGTAGCGGTTGTTTAGCAAAATCACTTTTACCGGCAAATTGTATTGTTTGCAGGTGGAAAGCTCCTGAATACACATTTGGATAGAGCCTTCACCGGTGACGCACGCGACATCCAGTTCGGGATAGGCGAGCTTGCAACCCATCGCATACGGCAAACCGACACCCATGGTGCCCAAGCCACCCGAATTGATCCAGCGACGCGGCTTATCAAACTTGTAGTACTGCGCGGCCCACATTTGATGCTGCCCTACGTCGGAAGTGATGATGGCATCGCCCTTGGTCGTTTCCCACAATTTTTCAATCACATATTGGGGCTTGATCACGTCCGACCCCATTTTGTATTTCATGCAATTTTTGGCACGCCATTCTTCAATCTGTCCCCACCAAGCGGCGATCTTGTTTGGCTTTTTCTCGGCTACCTTTAGCTGCGCGAGCATGTCAATTAGTACGTCTTTAATATTGCCGACGATAGGCACATCTACCTTCACGCGCTTGGAGATGGACGATGGATCGATATCGATATGAATGATCTTGCGGGTGGGATTGCCCGCATTGAAGTGCGTCGGGTTGCCGATCACGCGATCATCAAAACGCGCACCTATCGCGATCAGCACATCACAAAACTGCATCGCCATATTGGCTTCAACCGTGCCATGCATGCCCAGCATGCCCAGAAACTGTTTATCAGTGGCAGGATAAGCGCCGAGACCCATCAGTGTATTTGTACAAGGGTAGCCCAGCGCTCTTACCAGCTCGGTCACTTCTTTTGACGCATCACCCAAAATCGTGCCGCCCCCGATATAAATCATCGGCCGCTCTGCTCCAAGCAACATATGGACGGCTTTTCTGATCTGTCCACCATGGCCCTTGCTAACGGGTTTGTACGAACGCATTTCGATTGTTTTCGGATAGTGATATGCGGTCGTTTGCATCGACACATCCTTTGGAACATCTACTACTACCGGGCCTGGACGACCAGTGGTCGCGATGTAGAACGCCTTTTTGATCGTGGTCGCAAGCTCGGCTATGTCCTTTACCAAAAAATTGTGTTTAACGCAGGGACGTGTAATACCGACAGTGTCGCATTCCTGGAATGCATCTTGACCAATCGCATAGGTCGGCACTTGCCCGGTGATGATCACCATTGGGATCGAATCCATATAGGCCGTGGCGATGCCGGTAACCGCGTTGGTGACGCCGGGGCCAGAAGTAACGAGCGCCACACCAGGACGGCCAGTGGCGCGCGCGTAGGCATCAGCCGCATGCACTGCCGCCTGTTCATGACGCACTAGAATATGCTGAAAGCTGTTTTGTTTATGAATTTCATCATAGATCACCAACACTGCACCGCCCGGATAGCCGAACACAAATTCGACTCCTTCTTCTTTCATGGCGCGTCAAACAATTTCGGCCCCGCTGAGGATTTCTGGGGGTGTGGCGGGGGACATGGCAGCGGCCAACGCGGCTGCAGCAGTAAATTGAGTGGTATCTGGAATTTTCATGAGGTTGCTTTCACCGAATTCGCGTCAACGTTGTATTGCGCGGGTCAAAAATGGAGTCAAGTGCGAAGCAAAGCCGCTGCCACACAATTGCTAACGATGTTGATCAACATCATCATCACAATCTCGCTGACAGAGCGCTTGCTTCCTCAAAATTACGTTGAACTGACACCGTTGTGCGGCGAAATCGGAGTCCAAACTTTCGTCCTGCAACAAATTCGAGCCGTTTTAAGGGGCAAACCAAGGGTCACTTGGCTCATTGTGCAGTGCAGGAGGCGTACCTTACCGACTGGAGGGCAAATGGTCAAGTACAGGGTCTATTTCAGATTCACATAATGCTAGTAGACAGCGCTTCCTACCGAATATCCTTAAGGGCACTTTCTCATTCGTTCGCCCAGCACGATAAAACGCGATGTAGCGCGAAACTTGCTAGACTCCATCGTTATGCTGTTTCGTAAAACCAATGTGTCAGATATTTCGTATGTCGATGAATGTCGAAACCGGTTTATAAAAGCAAAATTAGCGCACGAGGACACCCCTGGCTACACTTAAAGAAATGTCTGCATTTTTGGCTTCCGTTGAACGAAGGGCGTTCAAACAGTCCGTGTTCGCGGTAAAAAACGACGAATCTGCGCTGGACATCGTCCAAGACGCGATGATGAAGATTGCCGAAAAATACCCAGACAGGCCACCGGAAGAGTTGCCGATGCTATTTCAGCGTATTTTGCAAAATACGATTCGGGATTGGTATCGCCGCTCGAAAGTCCGCTCCACATGGACGTCCAACTTCTCCGCGTTTGGCAGTAGCGGCGAGGACGATAATGAACGAGACTTTTTGGAAACTTTGGAAGCCGAGGATACGTCCAGCGTGCCGGTATCGCCCGCTGCTCAGCTTGAGCAGGCACAGACGTTAAAAATTATTGAAGAAGCTGTTGAAAAATTACCGCCCCGTCAACGCGAAGCATTTATGTTGCGTTATTGGGAGGAATTGGATGTCGCAGAAACAGCAGAAGCTATGGGCTGTTCGGAAGGTAGTGTGAAGACCCACTGCTCCCGTGCGGTGCACGCATTGACGCTTTTACTGCGTGCGAAGGGAATCACAGTCGAGTCACTTCCGCGTCCTACGTAATCCCACCAAGATAAATGTGGTTGTTCGTAAACCCGGCTAACTCAGGCAAAAATCATGGATGAAAGAGAATTCGCAAAAAAAGTAACAATG
>JBBRFJ010000068.1:0-15675 GCA_038224475.1 Burkholderiales bacterium | reverse complement strand
GTGGCGAAATCGAAATAACCGTTCGCTACGAAAACTTTCAAATGCGGATTTTTCGACATCGCTTGACGCAGCGATTCGCTGACCGAGGCATAGCGATTTGAAAACTGATCCCAGCCCCAATCGAGATAGAGCGACTTTAATACTTCGTACGGCAAATCATTTTCATAGCCCAAATCACTGCGCACATAATCGTTCAAACACGCCGCATATGCGCCATAAAGATTGGCGTAGCTGGGATCAAATTCAAATTGCTCGCCGGCGCTGTCGCGATCCACGCCGGTGAAACGGCTGTCCAAACGGCCGACTGTTTTCGCATCACCACGCAACAGCTCTTTGCAAAACCGATGAATGTTGATGCGCAAGTTAGAGCGCAAAACATAGGCTTCATCGAGACCCGTGTAGGCGGCAATTTTTGCGGCAAGTGCTGATCGCTGATCAACGGGTAAGCGGTTGCCTTGCAAAAGCGCACTCGCATATTCGCCCATCGCGAATGCAGTGACTTCATCGAGCAAATCACGCAATGATCTCGCTTGCAAATCCGGCGATAGTTGCTGGTGATACCACGCGGCCGCCGCATACGTCGGCAGGTATAAAACTGGTGGCAAGTCATTGCCGTGATCGAATCGCAAGGTCTGCATATCGAGCGCGATGGAGATCAACATCAAGCCATTGAGTGCGATGCCGTAACGATCAAACAAATGATTCGATAACGCTGCCGCCCGCGTGGTGCCGTAGCTTTCTCCGATCAAAAACTTCGGGCTGCTCCAGCGCGCGTAGCGAGTTGTGTAAAGCCGGATGAATTCGGCGACGGATTCGAGGTCGTGTTTATAGTCGTGATACGTTTTCAGTTTTTCGCCGGCAACCATTCGCGAATAGCCCGTGCCGACGGGGTCGATAAAGACGAGGTCGGTTGAGTCGAGCAGCGAATAGTCGTTATCCATCAGGCTGTACGGCGGCGGTGGCGCGTTGCCCATTTCATTCAGCACAACACGCTTCGGTCCGGCCAAGCCCAAATGCATCCACACCGAGCTCGAGCCTGGTCCGCCATTGAATGAGAATGTGATCGGACGTGATTTAGAAGACTTGGCAACTGGTTCGGTTTTATCCAGCACATACGCCACAAAAAACACCGTGGCGCGGGCTTTTTCGCCCTCGGCCAAACCTTCCTTTTCTGCTTCTTCCTTCAGCACCAATGTTCCGCAGGTTACGGTGTAGGCGAGCAGTTTTCCGTTCAAGTTGATGCGATGTTGGGAAATCGTGACTCGATCCGCGGGCAAGATGCCGGCGGGAGGGGAAACAGGCTTCTCGGCAGATTCGGTCATGCGCGCTCTCAAAGGTCTAATGTGGGCGGGCGTCGTGGCTTATTGTTGCCTGCTAAGCACCGCCAATGCTAGTGATTGGTGGTTAAGTCTAATTGTTGCTAGTTATGCGCCGACGTTTCGCAGAAACTTTCAACCCTGCCTCTTCCTCACGTTTGGTAAGGCGAGGTGGCTTCGGCATGCTGGCTTTTTTAGCGGCGGCGAGCTTGGCGGCTTTAGCTTTTTCAACGTTATGGCGATACACGACCAATATTTTGCCGATATGCTGCACCGGCGCCAGCGACAATTGTTCGCACATTTCGTGCAAAAACGCTTCACGCGCGCCGCGTTCGTCGTTAAAGACGCGGATTTTGAGAAGTTCGTGGGCAATCACGGCTGCGTCGATTTCTTTGAGCACAGCGGCGGTGAGGCCTTCATTACCGATCATGACGATAGGCGACAATGAATGTGCTTTTGCCCGCAATTCGCGGCGTTCGGTGGGGGATAATAGTATTTTCATGAGTGGATTATAAAGGCTATGGCCAACGCACGTCCCAAAAACAGTCGAGACTGGGTTCAACGCCACTTGAACGACCCGTTTGTCAAAAAAGCGAACGAAGAGGGCTATCGATCGCGTGCGGTTTACAAATTGCAAGAAATCGACAACAAGCAATCCTTGATCAAGCCGGGCCACATCATTGTAGATCTCGGTTCAGCTCCTGGAGGTTGGTCGCAGTTGGCGATCAAAAAGGTCACCGCGGGTCAAAACCAGGGTGGCAGTAATCCCGGCAAAGTGATCGCGATTGATTTGCTGCCGATGGAGGCCGTGCCGGGCGTGATCTTCATTCAAGCTGACTTTTCGGAAGACGCCGGGCTGGCGGCGGTCATCGCGGAGCTGGAGGGGAAAATGGCCGACCTTGTGATTTCGGATATGTCCCCCAATATGACCGGAATACCATTGACAGATCAAGCGCGTTTGTTTGCACTAGGCGAGCTGGCGATGGATTTTGCGGTGAAATTTTTGCAACCTAACGGTGTTTTCATAGTCAAGGTATTTCAGGGTGAAGGTTTTGAGCCGTTCATAAAATTATTGCGCAGCCAGTTTTCACATGTGGCCGCCAAAAAGCCAGATGCATCGCGCGATGAGAGTCGTGAAGTTTATTTAGTCGCCAAAATGCCGAAAAGAGAGTTGGTCGCGGAGGTTTAGAAACCGTGTGACCTGAATCAAAACGCCTCTTTATGTTTCGTGTACGATGTGGGTTGAATGCGCTATTTTCATAGCGCAGCACAAATTGATTTAAAGCTAAGATTCAAAAGTTAAATGGGTAAGGTCAGCAGGTCTACATTGAAGGAACGCGAGTGAATAACTGGGTAAAAAATATTGGTCTCTGGCTTGTGATCGGCATCGTGTTGATGATGTTGTTCATTCAATTTTCGAATCGCGGATCGGCGCGTGATGTCATCAGCTATTCGCAATTGATGACCGAGGCGAAAGCAGCCAATATTGAGAAGATCAAGCAGGAAGGTCCGCGCACGCTGCGCGTCTGGCTGCGCGACAATAAAGGCGAGGGCAAGATTGTTTATACCCCCGGCTCCGCTGATCCGTACATGTGGGAGGACCTGCGCAAATCAGGTGCCCAGCTAGAAGCGAAAATTGAGGAAGAGCCGAATATCTTCTATCAAATTCTAATTTCTTCGTTCCCGGTACTGCTGCTGATTGGCGTGTGGATTTACTTCATGCGTCAAATGCAGGGCGGCGGCAAAGGTGGCGCATTTTCGTTCGGCAAAAGCCGCGCCAAAATGTTGGACGAAAGTACGAATCCCATTACATTCGCCGATGTGGCGGGCTGCGACGAGGCCAAAGAGGAAGTGTCCGAATTAGTCGACTTCCTGCGCGATCCTTCAAAGTTTCAAAAACTTGGTGGACGCATTCCACGGGGCGTATTGATGGTGGGCTCTCCCGGAACAGGTAAAACACTTTTGGCGCGTGCTATTGCAGGCGAGGCTAAAGTCCCGTTTTTCTCGATCTCGGGTTCCGATTTCGTCGAAATGTTTGTGGGCGTCGGTGCTGCCCGCGTACGAGATATGTTCGAGCAGGCCAAGAAAAATTCGCCATGCATTATCTTTATTGATGAGATCGATGCGGTCGGTCGCCAGCGCGGTGCTGGCGTGGGCGGTGGCAACGATGAGCGTGAACAAACTCTGAATCAGTTACTGGTCGAAATGGATGGCTTTGAAGCGACCGCAGGCGTCATTGTGATCGCCGCCACCAACCGCCCTGATGTGCTTGATCCGGCGCTGTTGCGTCCCGGTCGTTTTGATCGCCAGGTGACCGTGCCGTTGCCAGATGTGCGCGGTCGTGAACAGATTTTGTTGGTACACATGCGTAAAGTGCCGATCGCGCCTGACGTTAACGCTGCTGTCATTGCGCGCGGTTGCCCGGGGTTCTCGGGTGCTGATCTGGCTAACTTGGTCAATGAAGCTGCGTTGTTTGCAGCCCGCGGTAGCAAGCGGCTGGTAGATCACGACGATTTTGAGCGCGCCAAAGACAAAATCATGATGGGCGCCGAGCGCCGCTCGATGGTGATGGACGAGGAAGAGCGCAAGAATACCGCCTATCACGAGTCTGGCCACGCGATTCTGGGCTACCTCATGCCCAAGAGCGACCCGGTGCACAAAGTCACCATCATCCCGCGCGGTCGCGCGCTGGGCGTGACCATTCAGCTTCCAGAGCAGGATCGCTACGCCTATGACCGCGTGTATCTGATGTCGCGCATTGCGATTCTTTTCGGCGGTCGTATTGCCGAGGAAGTGTTCATGAATCAAATGACCACTGGTGCATCAAATGACTTTGAACGGGCCACACAACTTGCCCGCGATATGGTGACGCGATATGGGATGTCGGATGCGCTGGGCACAATGGTGTACGCGGAAAACGAGGGCGAGGTGTTTTTGGGCCGCTCGGTGACCCGTCAAACCAACGTATCGGAAGAAACGATGCGTAAAGTGGATGCTGAGATTCGCCGGATTATCGATGAGCAATACGCTTTGGCGCGCAAGACGATTGAGGAGAACCGCGATAAGATTGAAGCCATGACGGCCGCGTTGTTAGAATTCGAAACCATCGATGCCGATCAAATTAAAGACATCATGGAAGGCCGTCCTGCGCGCCCACCTAAACCGTCCAGTATGCCGTTCAAGCCCAATTCAGGTGGCGACGGTGGTAACGCAACCGCGCCGGTGAGCAAGCCTGATGCCAAGCCGGAAGCTACTACACAGCCGGTAGAAGGCACCCAATAACGCGAGGGTGGATTGCAGCAGTTGAATTAATAGATATAAAGCATACGGGCGACTTAAGGTCGCCCGTTTTGTTTATGCGCGCATTTTTACTGCGATCATTGAATGTGCCGCTGATTTTTAGCGCTATCGGGGCCGAGGTCGCCTGAAAGCCGATCACCCCAGATGGGAAAGGTTATCGGACTACAGAAAAGCAGTTTTAAAAAGGTAACTATAAAAGTGAAGCTCGTGTGTGGAAATTATTTGCTCGATCTTGGTGAGCCTGTGGTCATGGGCATTGTTAACGTCACGCCCGATTCGTTTGCAGATGGTGGTAAATTTTTGCTGCGCGACCATGCCGTCGCGCGCGCGCGGCAAATGGTCGAGGAAGGTGCTGCCATCATTGATATTGGCGGCGAATCGACCCGACCAGGCGCAGTAGCAGCAACCCTTGAGCAGGAGTTGGAGCGGGTGTTGCCGGTGCTCGAAATTTTGGCGGGCGAAGGCGTGTTTGTGTCGGTAGATACGCAAAAGACGGACGTCATGCGCGAGGCGATCAAGCGGGGTGCTGCGATGATAAATGATGTCAATGCGCTGCAAGCCAGCGGCGCGATAACAGTCTGTGCTGAATCAAACGTTGCGGTGTGTCTGATGCACAAACAGGGAACACCAGCGAGCATGCAACTAGCGCCGCGTTACGAAAGCGTGGTTACGGAGGTGCGGGAGTTTTTAATCTCGCGCAGGCGCGCCTGCGCGATCTCCGGAATTGCGCCTGAGCGAATCGTCATCGATCCCGGTTTCGGCTTTGGCAAAACAGCTGAACATAACTTCCGCCTGCTCCGCGATTTGCGCGAGTTTGCAGCATTGGGCTCACCGGTGCTGGCTGGGTTTTCACGAAAATCTTCGCTCGGGCAGGTTACCGGGCGCGCAGTGGAGGATCGACTTGCAGCAAGCCTCGCAACAGCGCTCATCGCGGCTCAAAATGGGGCAAAAATCATTCGGGTTCATGATGTGAAAGAGACAGTTGATGTTTTGAAAATATGGCGCGCGGTGAACCCCTGACTACTGCCGCTTTAATCCATTTCAACCTCAGACAAGTTTCATGGGCGAGATTCACATATTTTTTCGACGGAGATCGAGGGCGCACGTTAGAATACTTACAGGCATCAAAATTGATTCGAATCAAGCCTGATATTTAAGCAAATTATTTGGCTACGCAGCACCACCACTTTGAAAAAGGGAGCGCACCATGGAACCAGATAAAGCCGTTAATCCATACCAATCGCCGAGTGCCGAAGTTATAAGTGCATCATCCGATGCTGATGTCGATTTTATTGAGGGCGGCCAATCAGTATCCATGGGTAATGGCCTGACTTGGATTGGCTCAGGCTGGAGTATTTTTACGCAGGCACCGATTGCTTGGATTGTTTGCACCGTCATTATTTTTGTGATCGCTATCGTACTTGGATTTATTCCGATCATCGGTGGGCTTATCTCCAACGTTCTTTTTGTCGTGTTTGCGGGCGGACTCATGCTTGGCTGCCAGGAACAACACAACGGCAGGCCGCTTGAAATTGGTGACTTGTTCTCGGGATTTAAAGAAAAAGCCGGGCCGCTCATCATCGTCGGCTTGTTGTTTATTGCTTCATCGCTTTTGCTGCTGGTCATTGCGGGTATTCTATTCGCCATCTTTGTTGGCTCCACGGGTCTGTTTGGCGCAATGATGAGCGGCAATCAAGATGCCTTGGCGAACCTGTTTGCAGGCTCAATCATGATGGTGCTGCTGATCGGACTGGTAATGTTCGCGCTTAGTGTGCCTATTTTGATGGCGCTCTGGTTCGCGCCTGCGTTGGTCGCGCTACAAAACATTGCGCCAATAGCGGCGTTGCGCATAAGCTTCTTTGCCTGCTTGAAAAACATACTGCCTTTCCTACTTTACGGCATCATCTTTTTTGTAATTTTCATTGTTGCCGTGCTGCCATTCGGCTTAGGGCTGCTTGTGGCTTTGCCGCTTGTGTATGCGTCTAGCTACGCCGCCTACCGTGATATTTTTCTGGCGGAATAAGGACTTAAAACAGGTTCGGGTTCAATGGTCTCCAGAACAACTGATAGACAGCGCCAAGATTGACTAATCACGTTTTAAAAAAATCGCCCCTGCTAGACACCTTGCGCACTGTGCCCACCCCGGAGGGGATTGAGCTTTCGCTCAAGGTGGCGGGGCCGATGCCCCGTGCTCGTGCATGGGCATTTGATTTGTTGATACGAATGGCGATTTTGCTGGTGCTCGGTCTGGTATTGGGTGCGCTGGGCAAAGTCGGCTTCGGGCTCATGACGCTGATCGCGTTCGCGATGGAATGGGCGTACCCGGTATTGTTTGAAGTATTCCGTCAGGGTCAGACACCGGGAAAACGCGCCTGCGATTTGCGGGTACTTCACGAAGACGGTACGCCGGTGCAATGGCGTGCATCGGTCGCGCGAAACTTGATTCGCGCAGTCGATTTCTTGCCGGTGGTCTACGGTTTTGGTTTGATTGCAATGTTGATGAACCGCGATTTCAAGCGCTTGGGCGATCTGGCGGCAGGCACCATTGTTGTACACACCGAAAGTAGGCGCGTCGCAAAGCGAATGACCGCTGCACTGCCGCTGGCGACCTCGCTGGATTCGAATCTCGCGGCACAAATGGCGCTCACCTTGACAGAGCAGCGAGCGGTAATTGATTTTGCCGAGCGCAGGGCCACGTGGTCAACCGAGCGCGCCAATGAATTAGCCGCCTATGCAACGCCAGCATTGGCGGCGTTTAATTCAAAAAATGAAGTCGTCGACACGGATCCTGCAGATGCGGCAAACCACATTGTTCAACTCGCGCATGTTTTAGCGGGCCGCCGGTGATGGTGAGCGACAAATGAGGATTCGCCCGTGAAGCAGGAAAAATTTGAGTCGCAATATTTGGCACGTTGGGATCAGTTCGAGCGCGGAATGACGCTCACGCCAAAGCAACGGCGCACATTGAAAACAGATGGCTCCAAAACCGCCAAAACCATTGATGCCACCCTCGCTTGGCCGCTAGAGCAATTGCCGCAACGTTACCGCGAAGTTTGCCATCATCTGGCGCTGGCGCGTGATCGGCATTACAGCAGCACCTTGGTTGAACGTCTGGAGCGACTGGTGCTGACAGGTCATCAGGCGCTGTACGGTGCGCAGGAATTAAGTGGCGGTGTGGGCCGGTTTTTGCGCGGTGGTTTACCGCGATTAGTGCGCGCGCATAGTGGCTATATGTTTGCGAGCGCCCTGCTGTTTTTTGGCCCCCTGATCGCTTGCATCATCGCCATTCAATATTTCCCCGATTTCGCGTACCTCATCGTTTCGCCGGACCAGATGGCGGAGGTGCAGCAAATGTATGCGCCGGGCAACGCGCGGCTCGGTCTTCAGCGCGACGCCAGCAACGATTTTCTGATGTTCGGGTTTTATGTCGCGAACAACGTGCGGATTGATTTTCAGTGCTTCGCAAGCGGGCTTTTATTTGGCGTGGGCGCAATATTTTTTCTGCTGTTTAACGGGCTTTCGATCGGCGCGATCGCCGGTCATCTTACCCACGTCGGCTATATCGAGACTTTTTGGGGTTTTGTGGCGGGCCATAGCGCGTTTGAATTAACCGGCGTTGTGTTGTCGGGCGCAGCGGGACTGATGCTCGGCATGGCACTGATCGCACCGGGGCGACAAACGCGATTTGCGGCGGTGAAATCACGTATGCCCGAGATCATCGGTGTGGTTTATGGGGCGGCATTGCTGACATTTTTGGCAGCGTTCATCGAAGCGTTTTGGTCCGCATCGCGCGTACCGCCGGTGCAGGTGAAATACGCGGTGGGCATCGCGTTGTGGGTGATTACATTGGCCTATTTCATATTTGTCGGGCGTGGTGATAGTGCCACGGCGGTGAACACGAGGGCCGATCGTGCGCCTTGAAAATATTGCTATCGCGTTGCGCCCAAGAAGCGCCTGGGAGGCGATTGATCTCGGCTATGCAATGGCGCAGGCGTGGTGGCCATCACTGATAAAAGCTTGGTGCGTGTTATTTTTACCCATTGCTTTGCTGATTAATCTGTTGTGCTGGAAATACCCTCAATTCGCCGTCATTATTTTGTGGTGGCTAAAACCCGCGTTTGACCGTGTGTTGTTGCATGTTTTGTCAGGCGCAGTATTCGGGGCGACGCCGACGCTGCGCGAAACGCTTGCGGCGTTAAAGCGCTTGTGGTGGAACAATGGACTATTTGCGGCATTGACTTACGCACGATTCAATCCGGCACGTTCATTTACCCTGCCCGTGGTGCAGCTTGAGGGTGTGCGCGGCAAGCTTGCACGCAAACGTCGTAAAGTTCTGGCGCGCCAAGGCAGCGGCGCGGCCATCGGGCTCACCGTCATGAGCATGACGGTTGAAGCCACCATGGGTCTCTCATTCTATGTGTTGCTCAATGCACTGATCCCCGGCGAGTCGGTATCCAGTTTTAGCTTGCGGTCACTGTTTAATCCGAGCGTGGACTTGACGGCGCATTATTTAAGCAATGCGATTAACGTCGTCGTCATTTCAGCGCTGGAGCCGTTTTATGTCGCGGCGGGCTTCGCGATTTATTTAAATTGCCGTACCGCTATTGAGGGCTGGGATGTCGAGCTGCAGTTTAAGCGTATGGCGGTCAGGCTGGCAGCGATGGCGTCCGCAGGAACCACGAATTCGAAAGCGGAGGCACGCAAACAAGCGAACGGCTTATCGACCACCGCCGCGGCCAAACGCGCAGCGATGCTGATCTTTACCGTCGGCGGCTTGGGGTTTGTGGTATCACCGATGGATCACGCCAACGCACAGGGAGATATCAAGGGCGACGTGAAGACCGAAGCAAAGGTTGAAGCAACCCCGCCAATACTAAATCCCGCGCCCACAGCCGAACAAAATACGGGGGCTACTGAGAATGCTGAAAACCCAGCGCCGGAATGGTCCTGCAAAAAGAGCGATGACGCACAGGCTGGTGACGATGCGAACACTAAAGATGGAGCAGGCAAGGATGAATTCGAGACCCCGCATACGGGCGCGCTTGAAGCCGTCAAGCGGGTCTTGGAAAATAAAGATTTTGGCGAGTATCAGAAGTCTTGGCAGATAAAATATATCGGTCCAACGTGGAATAGCGACAAGCCGAAGAAAAAAACCGACAACAAATGGTTGTTTGCGATTGCCGAGTTTTTCGCAAAAAGTGCCCGTGTTCTGGCGTGGATCGGTGGCACGTTACTGGTGCTGTTTTTAATTTATTTGATTGCGCGTCACGTCGGCCTGAAAGGTTGGGGCGGGGGCAAGAGCAACGATATGCCCGATGTGTTGTTTGGTCTGGATGTGCGCCCCGAATCTCTGCCGGATGATATATCGGACGCGGCTGGTCGGTTACTGGCGGCTGGCGACGTGCGTGGAGCCGTAAGTTTGTTGTATCGCGCGGCGCTGGTATCGCTGATTCAGGATGGGCGGATTGATATTGCGCGCGGTGACACCGAGCTTGAGGTGGTCGCGCGGGTGCGGCGCGCCTACGGTAGCGACACAGCTGGCGGGGCCAAGCCTGCCTACTTCGCGAGTCTGGTTTCAGTCTGGCAGCGTGTTGCTTACGCGCGTGAGACGCTGGTCTCGGCCGATATATCGGCATTGATTGCGGCGTGGTCTGCGCATTTCAGTATCCGGCGTAACGCGGCAACGAGCCCGCCACGACCGGCCAAAATATCGACCAATATGTTGACTAAAGCAACCTGATGGCTAAACCGCAATCCGCTACTGCTCAGGCTACTTCGGGCACATCTGTAAGCGATCGTGTAAGAGTACGGGCCGGCTGGTGGTGGGCGCTAGGCTTGAGCGCGCTATTCGCTGCGTTCGCCTACGTCGCGCTCAACTGGTACACCATCGAAGACGACAACGAGTGGGTAGGCATGCAGGGAGAGGCGCTCACCAACCCTTATTTGGCCATGCAGAGAACGGTAGAGGAGATGGGTGCGAGCACGCGTACCGTAAAGGGCGATGGTGCCTGGGACACCATGCTGGACGACGCGCCTAAGAATGCGACCTTGCTGTTGGGAGACCGGCGGTTGGTGCGAATGACGTCGGCGCGCATTGAGCGGATCCGTGCATGGGTACGGCAGGGCGGAAACCTGATCGTTGAAGCGGAACAGCCGACATTAGATGACCCCTTATTGGCGAGCTACGGTATAGGGCATGCCGGTGTGCGTTGGACAGCAAAAAATGGGCTGGTTGAAAAACGTGAACAAGGCGTACCGGCAAACGGTGACAAGCCCGATGCCGAAGACGACAGTTTTGGTTTTAATGTCGATGACATTAAAGATCAGGCGGAAAAAAATCCCCAGGTTGCGAAAGCGCTTTCTCAGCTGAAGCGCCCGCCTGCCCTATCTGACGTTGCATTCGCGGATAAGGCCCGATTCAAGGTGGAGTTCCAGCCGTACCAGAATTTGCTCGCAAAAAAAGTGCCCGATGACGCGGACGTGATTGACGATCAGGTCGGCGTTCGCGTGGTGCAATTTCGGGATGGCTTGGGCCGCGTGACAGCGATCTCCAATTTTGATTTTATGACCCTACGCAGGCTGGGAAAACATGATCACGCCGAATTTTTATGGCATATGATCGCCACCCAAAACGTAGACGTTTCGTCACCTGAGCGCGCTCAAAATCCCCCAACTGCGAGTCGGGCTGCAGGCAATTCGATTAACCCTTCTCAACCAGTCATATTGCTCGCGCTGCGCGACCGCAACATTAGCTTGTGGGCGTGGTTGGGACAGCATGCATGGATGGTCTTGTGGACCTTTGCCGCGTTGCTGACACTGTGGATTGCACGCGTGGTCCGGCGCTTTGGTACGCTGCGTGGCGAAGCCGTTGGCGCGCGGCTGAGTTTGGGTGAACACCTGCGCGCACTGGGGCAGTATTTGGCGCAGCAGCAAGCGTGGCCGACGCTAACCCAAGCCGCTCGCGAACGCTTCCTGAAACGCTTGTACCGCGAACGCCCCGGCCTGTCTCGGGTGGACCGAGCATCGCTGCTGGCCACCCTGGAAAAACTGACCGGCATGGGGCTGGGCCGCATTGAGCGGGCGCTGACGTCGGCAGTGCGGGATCGGTCGAACTTTGTCGACGTGATTCGGTCGTTAAAAGCGATGGAGTCGATGCTTGATCACCGCCCCGCGAAGGGAATAAAAAGGCAACATCAGTCTTCTGTAAAAGCGTGAAACCAGTAGCCAAACCTCACTCAATATTTAGTCGCCACTCGATTCCGCAGAAATAAAAAACCTACAGTACCCGTCAGCCAGCCAAGTCCCAAATTATTCAAATCGCAAAATATCTGACGCCAGAACCGTCATTCATTAGTTACTAAATATTCACCTACCCCGACCAAAGATTGGACAAAGATGGACACCAACACTGCGCCGCATGCCGACAATAACGCGTTGATCACGCCGCCGAGCGCCAATCCTGAAGCTGAAAAATATCAGCAAGCGGTGCGGGTGCTGAACGCCATGCGCGCAGAAATCAGCAAGGCCGTGGTGGGCCAGCCGGAGATCATTGACCAGACGCTGATTGCGCTGGTGGGTGCCGGCCATGTGCTCATCGAAGGTGTACCGGGCCTCGGCAAAACCTTGTTGGTCAAAGCGCTGGCGCGTACCTTTGATGGCGTGTTTGCGCGGATCCAGTTCACCCCGGATCTCATGCCATCGGACGTGACCGGCCATACGCTTTATGATCCCAAGAGTGGCGACTTCACCACTCGCAAAGGCCCGGTGTTTGCGAATCTTTTGCTCGCCGATGAGATTAACCGCGCGCCCGCCAAAACCCAATCCGCGTTGTTGGAAGTCATGCAGGAGGCGCAGGTCACCATCGAGGCGACTGCATACATACTGCCGACGCCGTTTATGGTGCTGGCAACGCAGAACCCGATTGAACAAGAAGGCACCTACCCCCTCCCGGAAGCGCAGCTTGACCGTTTCCTGCTCAAAATTAAAATTGCCTATCCGAGTTTGGCCGAAGAGTCCGCGCTGGTGCGCAGCGTGACCGCCAACGCGGTAGGCGATAAGCTCAACGTCGAGAGTGTCCGGACCATCGTCAAGCCAGAAACAATTTTGACCTTGCAGCGCATGGCGGCCAGCCTGACGGTCGATGATCAGGTGCTGGATTACGCGGTCAGATTGGCTCGCGCCACCCGTGAGTTTGCTGGTTTGTCGTCGGGCGCGGGGCCACGCGGGGCGATAGCGATTATTCGCGCGGCGCGTGCGCAGGCGCTGCTCGAAGGCCGCGGATTTGTGACGCCTGATGATGTTAAGCGAATGGCTTTGCCGGTGCTGCGTCATCGCGTCACACCATCGCCCGAAATGGAGATCGAAGGTCGCGATGTCGATGATTTGCTGATTGAATTGTTTGATCAGGTAGAAGCGCCACGTGCGTGATGATGATCGGCACGTGCCCAAGGTCGCGCCGGCACCCGCAGCGGCAGCCAAAGTTGGATCGATACGCATGTTAAAAAGCAATTCAGGGTCGCGCGTTTGATTCCGTCCAAACGTTTGCTCGGGCTGCTGGCGTTGTGGCTCGCATTCTCGGTGGCAGCATCTACCGTGGCGTGGCTCCAAGACGCTTGGGTAATCGGCAGTGCAATCATCGTGCTGACGTTATTGGCAGATGCGCTCGCGGGCCGTTTCAACAACACCACGCCGATTATCGAGCGGCGGATCGCGGCGACGCTGCCGGTCGGGGTGTGGCGTGACGTCATATTGAAATTTACGCATCCTGAGGCCGTGGCAGCCGGTAATCGAAACCGGCTCACTTTTCAAGCTTATGATGGCTTTCCCGATCATTGTGAAGTCGAGAATTTACCGATATCGCTCACGCTCACGTCAGGAAATTTCGCGCTCGCGACTTATCGGTTTCGACCCGACGTGCGCGGCGATTTGCTCTTTGGCAAAGTCATGCTGCGGATTAAATCTCCGTTTGGGTTTTGGGAAATCGCGCGTGAGGCCGGCAGCGAAACGCGGGTTCGCTCATTCCCCAATTTCGCGGAAATTACGCGCTATGCGCTGCTCGCCGTGGATAACCGGCTCTCCCAAATTGGGGTGCTGCGTCAGCGTCGGCGTGGTGAAGGTCTCGATTTTCACCAGCTGCGCGAATATCGTCAGGGCGATTCAATGCGGCAGATTGATTGGAAAGCAACCTCGCGCATGCGTAAATTTATTTCGCGCGAATATCAGGATGAGCGCGATCAGCAAATCGTATTTTTGATTGATTGCGGGCGGCGCATGTCGGCAAAAGATAGCGCCTATAAACACACATCTCACAACGCATCTAACAACACGCAGAACAACACCCTGTCGCATTTCGATCACACCCTCAATGCCGTTTTGCTGTTGGCCTATGTTGCGTTGCGCGAAGGCGATTCGGCAGGGATGATGACCTTTGCGACCGACGATTCAAGGTTCGTGGCGCCGCGCAAATCCGGCATCACCGTGAGTCGATTTTTGAACGCGCTGTACAGCCTGCAGCCGACATTGAAAACGCCCGACTACTATCAGGCCGCGGTGGATTTGTCGTTGCGGCTCAAGAAGCGTTCACTCATTGTGCTGGTATCGAATTTGCGCGATGAAGACAGCGAAGGCTTGATGCCAGCGATTGCGCTATTGCGCCGCCGCCACTTGGTTATGTTTGCGAATTTAAAGGAAGGCGTGATCGATGCCACCCTGCGCGCACCCGTGACCGATGCCGCGAGCGCGCTCACTTACGCGGCGGCAGCGACCTATGTGCGCGACCGCGACGTATTGACCGCACGCATGCAAGCCAGTGGCGTGCGCCTCGTGGATGTAGAACCGCAGGCATTGCCCATTACGCTGGTGAATCGCTATCTGGATTTGAAGCAAAGTGGAGCGATGTAGCCTGCGGCATATTGAAACCCCAATATCGGCGGGCCTTACAGAGCAAAAAATGCTGAAGATGCGTGCCTGTGCTGGGGTTTTAATACCTGATATTCCGCGTGAAATATTCAGGATGGAATATCGTTAAAGTAGTGGCTGATATTTTGTGGCGAGCATACGCATCTGCACCGATCCGCCAGCCGCACATTGCGCAACATACTAGGTCTATGGAATTTTTAAGGAGATTTGAATGATGAAATTACTTGCTGCGGTTGGATTGGGCGCAGGTTCCCTTTTGCGTTCGTCGGTAGCGGCTTCTGCCGCCGCGGCGGTACTTGCTGTTAACCCTGTTGGCGGAATGGCCGCACCCGCTGGGAGTGCCAGCGCAAAAGTATTGGCCAAATATCATGACAACACTGGTCGCGATGATTTGCTCGATGGCGGCATAAAAATGATTCCCATCACCACGCCGAAAGGTACTTTCAAGGTTTGGACAAAACGCACAGGTAACAACCCAACCGTCAAAGTCTTGCTGCTGCATGGCGGGCCTGGCATGACGCATGAATATTTGGAGGCGCTCGATAGCTATTTTCCGGGCGCAGGCGTTGAGTATTACTACTACGACCAGCTCGGCTCGTATTACAGCGATCAACCAAACGAACCCGATTTATGGGAATTGCCGCGGTTTGTTGAAGAGGTCGAGCAGGTGCGCAAAGCCTTGAAACTCGACAACCGCAATTTCTATTTGCTCGGCCAATCTTGGGGCGGCGTCCTGGCCATCGAGTACGCGCTGAAATATCAGAAAAATTTAAAAGGCCTCATTATTTCCAACATGATGGCCAGTATTCCCGCGTACAACGTTTACGCCGAGAAGGTGCTGATGCCGGCGATGGATCAAAAGGTACTCGCGGAAATCAAAGCCATTGAGGCCAAGGGTGATTATCAAAACCCGCGCTACATGGAATTGCTGATCCCCAACCACTATGTTTATCACCTGCTGCGGATGCCGGTCGAGTCATGGCCGGATGGCGTAAACCGCGCCTTCAAACATGTGAATCAGGCCGTCTATATTCCGATGCAGGGCCCCAGCGAGCTTGGCGCTAGCGGCAAGCTACTAAATTGGGATCGCACCGCAGACCTGCCGAAAATCAAAGTGCCGACGCTGGTGATCGGTGCCGAG
>JBBRFJ010000067.1:0-15691 GCA_038224475.1 Burkholderiales bacterium | reverse complement strand
CAATGCGGCATTGCCGCGGGTTGAATTTATCGATACCAATTTTGAGCGCGCTAAAGATGGCCTTACTCAAAGCCTCGTTCGCGCCATTGACGACACGGTCAAGCGCGGCGAGCAGGCGCTGATTTTTATCAATCGTCGCGGGTACGCGCCTGCACTGGTATGCGCGCAGTGCGGCTGGATGCCTGCGTGCTCAAGATGCACAGCGAAACTGGTGTTCCACAAAGGCGATCAGCGTCTGCGCTGCCATCATTGCGGATTTCAGTCGCGCATCCCCGCCAAATGCGGCGATTGCGGCAGCCTGGAGCTGATCGCGGCGGGTGAGGGTACAGAACGCGTGGAATCATCGCTGCAAGCCGCCCTGCCGGGCCTCAGAATGGCGCGAGTAGACCGCGATTCGACGCGTAAACGTGGCAGCGCAGAGAAGATATTTGAGCGTGCTGCCAAGGGCGAGCTGGACGTGCTGGTCGGCACACAAATGCTGTCAAAGGGCCATGACTTTCCCAACATTACGTTGGTGGGCGTGATCAACAGCGACGGCGCGATATTCTCGGCGGACTTCCGTGCCGCAGAACGACTCGCCGCGCAAATGATGCAGGTGGCGGGCCGCGCAGGACGAGCACAGTTGGCAGGGCGTGTGCTGATCCAAACGCGGTTTCCCGGTCACGCGGTATATCAGGCGATTGCCGCGCAGAATTATGCGCAATTTAGTGCCGTGGCCCTGAAGGAACGCGAGTTGTCGCATTTGCCGCCGTATTCGTTTCTGGCGATGCTGCGCGCCGAATCGCGCGACTCGAAACTGCTGGCCGATTTCATGAGAGGTGCGGCGACACTGGCGAGCGAGCAACTTACATCCTCGCAGCTTCGAGACGCAGTTGATTCACAACGGAACAAATCCATCGTGAGCCCGCCAACCAGCTCGACCCGATTGCAGGTTTGGGATCCCGTGCCGCCCACACTCGCGCGCAAGGCTGGTTTTGAGCGACAACAACTCATGATTCAGGCCGACTCACGCAAATCGCTGCAGCAATTCCTCGCGGCATGGTTGCCACAATTGAGCGACTATCAAGCGACGCATAAATTACGAAATATCAAGTGGATCATTGATGTTGACCCCCAAGACGTTTGATCCACACCAGCGCGCAACAAGCCGACAAACCATGCTTTACCGCAAGATTCTTGAAAAGTGGTTGGAAAGCGCCCCTAAAATCGCTATAATCTGCGGCTTCGCTGCGTGTTTACGTGTCACGCGGAAAGTATGACGGCCTGGTAGCTCAGTCGGTAGAGCAGAGGATTGAAAATCCTTGTGTCGGTGGTTCGATTCCGCCCCAGGCCACCAGTAAACAAAATGAAAAAGCCAACCCTTACCGGTTGGCTTTTTCATTTTTGGGAGGCGTGTTGATGTTCCAGCAATTTTAGGGATGATTGTGATCTTGCCATTAGTTCACATGTTTACAAAATTTTACATAGCTCTTCAGCGAGGGTATCTCCATTTCAAAGTACTGGATGAAATCGATTAGGCTTGGAAGCAGCGGGAAAACATGCACCTTACCTCACTACACTCAAGCGTTATGCAAGCGAAGTGGGTTGCAAATTGCAGATACGCTTCGTGTGTCAAAAAACATCATGACAGAATGGAAGATGCGGGCGGACAAATCGCCCGCATACAGGCGCAATAGATCACCTGCTGGTTCTGTTCAAAATGGCTCTAGTGTGAGCAGTGGTCTCTACGGATTTTCAACAAACGACGAAAGAAAATTTAAATGAGAAAGCTATTTGTTGCGATATCAGCTGTCGCTGGGATTTTCTTTATTCAAACCACTTCAGCAGATGAGATCCGCGTAAAAACAGCCCGAGGAATTATCCTTGAAGCCGTTGTCGATTTTCCTGATGGTAAAGGCCCGTTTCCGACTCTAGTGCTGGCTCCCGGCCAGGCTTATCATTTAGGTTTGCCTGTAATAGCGCAAACAGCGCATAAGCTGGTTGAGCAAGGATTTGCGGTCTATCGGTTTAACTGGGCTTATTACACTCGCGATCAAAGAGCCGGGCAGCCGTCCGACGATTTGGCAGCCGAATTACAAGATTTACTTGCGGTTGTAGATTTTGCACGAGCGGATTCACGTGTTGACCGATCAAGGCTGGCAGTGGGAGGCAAGTCACTTGGATCTGTAGTGGCATGGCAGGCTCTAGCTAAAGACAAAGCGATTCGCGCAGGTCTATTCCTAACACCAGTTTGTAGCCAAGGGGTACTAAAAGATGTATCGGCAGAAATTGCTGCAGCACAAAACTATCCCGGCATTTCAATCGAGAAACGACCGATTGCGCTAGTCTCGGGAGACCAAGACCCCCTGTGCTCTGCAGCATTGCTTTATCGATTTGCCTCAAGTGCGGCTGGACTCGCACGCGTAGCCGTCGTCGGAGGTGACCATGGATTTGGTAATCGTTCGCTCAACGGGCCATCTGCAGATGCTGCCAGAGATCGTAACGTTTCTGCCGTCGCGCAATTGTCTGCCAATTTTTTGAAAGATACTCTTTCTCCCTAGCATCGATGGATTGAGTTGGACTCAGCATGTCACTAGCAGCTCTTGGGCGACTCCTACTTTCATCAATAATTAAAGCGCGACCATCACGCCCATTTTGTTAAGCAGGCCATTGACCTACCTTACTCATCCGAAACTAGCGACCCCATTCACCGCGCAAACTATGTCAAGCTTGCAAGCATTTGCCAATTAGCGCGGGGGAAATCCATGAATGCCACACAGTCGCCGCTGGAATTTGTGCGACGCCCCCTCGACGAAATGCGTGAGCGCGCGGCGTCGTTTTATGCGGAAATCCAAGGTCGGCGAACCGTGCGGCATTTTTCAGATGAACCGGTTCCGCGCGACCTGATCGAGACCTGCGTTCGGGCGGCGGGATGCGCGCCGAGTGGGGCCAATCAGCAGCCTTGGCGCTTCGTCGCCATCGCCGATGCCGCCGTCAAGAAATCAATACGCGAGGCCGCCGAAATCGAGGAGCGCGAATTCTACGAGCATCGTGCCACCGACGAGTGGCGTGCGGCGCTAGCACCGCTTGGCACCGATTCATCAAAGCCGTTTCTGGAAACTGCCCCGTGGCTGATCGCAGTTTTTTACGAAGCCTATGCGGTAAGTCCTTCTGGCGATCGGGAGAAACGCTATTACCCGATGGACTCCACCGGCATTGCCACCGGCGTCTTGGTGACGGCCCTGCATCACGCCGGGCTCGCGTCGCTCACACATACGCCAAGCCCGATGGCGTTTTTGAATGACATTCTGCAACGCCCGAGCAACGAGCGGCCATTTGTGCTGTTGGTCGTGGGTTATCCCGCAGCCGATGCAACGGTGCCCGCGATCACACGAAAGCCGTTGGACGAAATCGCGATATTTATATAACGCCAGCCCCATCATGACCTACACACTCGAACTCACCGATGTTGCCGATGAAGCCGTGCGCAAGTTGATCGTCGCCCCGCTCATCGAATACAACACCGCTCAAGCCGGCCCCGGTAATGGCAAGCCGTTAGTCATCACCATCAAAGATGAAGCTCAGCAAATTATGGGAGGCCTATGGGGCCACACCGGCTATGAGTGGCTGTTCACGCAGCTACTGGTCGTGCCGGAAGCGTTTCGCGGTACAGGCGTGGGACGCACGCTCATGTCGATGGCTGAAGCGGAAGCCGTTTCAAGAGGATGCATTGGTGCTTGGCTGGATACGTTTGAGTTCCAGGCAAGAGGCTTTTACGAGCGCATCGGCTATGAATGCTTTGCGGAGCTACCAAACTATCCTGCGGGATTTTCACGCTACTTTATGAAGAAGGCGTTAGACAAAAAATAATAAGGGGCCGCGCCCTGCGGCTGTTTTCGGCCATTTGTGTCTGACGATGCCCGTCTAATAAGGACTTTAAAATTCAGAAGGCAGGCGATCGCGCATCCCGATCCGCGACGCCACAGCACACGCGGCGTCCCTCAGGAGGCAATCGCGCTAAACTCTCAAGTCTTGTAAACATACAAAAAATATCACCATGACCGAACGACGCTTTGCGCTGAATAAACGAGTGGCTGTGACGGGTGGCGCCGGCTTTTTAGGTTCGCATTTATGCGAGCTGCTGCTCTCCCAAGGTCATGACGTCGTATGTGTCGATAATTTTTTTACCGGCACCAAGGACAATATTCGCCATCTGCTCAACAATCCAAATTTTGAGTTGATGCGCCATGATGTGACGTTTCCGCTATATATCGAAGTCGATGAAATTTTTAATCTGGCCTGTCCGGCCGCGCCGATTCACTATCAGCATGATCCGGTGCAAACCACCAAAACCAGTGTTCACGGCGCAATCAATATGCTCGGCCTTGCCAAGCGTCTGGGCGCAAAAATTTTGCAGGCGTCCACCAGTGAAGTCTATGGCGATCCAGAGCAACATCCGCAGACCGAGGCGTACTGGGGCCGCGTCAATCCGATTGGCCCGCGCGCCTGTTATGACGAAGGCAAACGCTGTGCAGAAACGCTTTTTTTTGACTATCACCGCCAGCACAAATTGCAGATAAAAGTTGCGCGCATTTTCAACACCTACGGCCCACGCATGCATCCCAATGATGGTCGGGTGGTGTCAAATTTCATCATGCAGGCACTGCTCGGTATGCCGATTACGATTTACGGCAGCGGGCAGCAAACACGCTCGTTCTGCTATGTGTCGGATTTGTTGGACGGGTTTTTAAAATTGATGGCCACGCCGGACGAAATCACCGGACCGATCAACCTCGGCAACCCGCATGAAATCACGATGCTGCAATTAACCGAGTCCGTGATCAAGCTCACCAACTCGTCATCAAAATTAGTCTTCAAAGACGCGCCGGTGGACGATCCCGCGCAGCGCCGCCCGGACATTACACAGGCGCAACAAAAACTAAATTGGCAGCCGCAAGTTTCGCTGGAAGATGGCCTGAAAGAAACGATCAATTATTTTGACGCGCTGATTCGCAAAAACGGCATCACCGCCGCGTCTTTAGCGTAACGCCCGCTTGACCGCAGTCAGCATCATCATTCCGGTATTCAACACGGCCGCTTTTGTCGGCGCGTGTCTGGATTCATTGCTGGCGCAAGACTTCGCGGATTTTGAAATCATTGCCGTCAATGACGCGTCAACAGACGACAGTGAGCGCCTTTTGACCGACTACGCCGCGCGCGATCCACGCTTGCGCATCATCACACTACAATCGAGCAGCGGTCCGTCAGTCTGCCGCAATCGCGGCCTCGACGCAGCCACGGGCGAATACGTTTGGTGTGTTGATTCGGATGATCTGGTCAAGCCCGGCGCATTAACCTATTTGCACACCACCGCCGTTGCAGAACAGGCCGATGTTGTTGTGTTCAACGGCGCGCGATTCTCTGAGCAGATGCCTGACCAAAATATCTATGCACATGCGACACCACAAGGCACGATTACCGGCGAAGCATGGATCACGCACTTGTCCGCCATCCGTGAGTTGCGACATTACGTATGGCTGATGTTTTGTCGTCGCACCCTGCTCGATGCGCATCGCATCCGCTTTCCCGAAAAAATTCTGCACGAAGATATTCCGTGGGTGACGGAAACCTATTTGCGCGCGCAACGGCTGGTGTATGCCGACCGTGTGCTGTATCGCTATCGGATGAGTGGGCACTCGATCACCGGCAGCACCGACGATGCCCACCTCGTACGTCGAATCGAAAGTTACTTTACCGTGCTGCCTCTGTTGCGCGCGCAGATTGAAAGCATCCCCATGCAGCCTTTGACCCGCCGATGTCTACGGTCTGAAGCCGTGGCGCAAGTGGTGCAGGTGGATAAATTAATCGATCAGCTATGCGATAAGATTGTGCAGACCGCGCTCCGCAAACGCTGTCTTGCCAAGGGCTTTTGGCTAGCAGCCTGGCACGACGCGGTGAACTTCAAACGCAAACGTCAGATCGCCGCGATCCTCTTGCGGCAATGGCGATACGCGTTAACGTGAGAGCGACCATTGATGCCATCCCTCATGCCTGACGACCGCATTGCCGAGCGTGCGCTGACGTTTGCGGTTTTCGCCGCTTCGTTGTCGCTGTTCATCATGCCTTTTCGCGCCACTGCCGGGTTTCGCGCCGGGTTGTTGATTCTTGCGTTTATTGCCATCTTGGTGGTTTGTATACGCGAGCGTGATTACCGTCGCTTGTTGCTTCCCGCGCCGCTGTTGTTGTGGGCAGTCGGCTGGTGGGCGGCCACGGTTGGCGCATTCGCAGCGTTCGGGCCGGCACCGCAAGAGAGTTTGCAGTCTTGGCGTGGTGACGTGCTCATACCCATACTGGCGTGTTGGGTGTTTTATTTGTTGACCAAAACGCCACGCGACCTTGAGCGTTTTATCGCTGTCCTGTTTGCCGGACTGTTTATTCTTGCGACGATGGTGGCGCTTGATCCGTTCGAGCCAGAAAACCCGGGGCACACGTCGCTGTATGGCACCGTCGGTCTAGCGTCAACATGGTTCATCACACTGGCGCCCCTGCTGCCATTCGCTTGGCTTGCCGGGGCTGACAGGCGCGCGATGTGGGGCACAACATGGCGAATGTTATGGCGCATCGCAACCGTACTCGCCGTTGTGGCGCTCGTGGTTGGTGCGTGGTTTACCGGCAACCGTCTCATCTGGATTTGCTACGGCGTGATGCTTGCCGTCGGTATCGCGTTCATGTGGATTGGCGAGGCATCGACGCGGGTGCGGACCCGCACTTTACTGGCCGCACTCGCGGGCTTGCTGGTGCTGGGTGCGGGCTTCTATGGCGCGTCGGTGTATCGCGCCAACGTGGATGTTGCCCATAGTGACGCGGCGATTGAGTTCATGCGCAAAGATAATCGCAACCGTATTTGGCAGGAGGCATACGCGATGATTCGCGAAAAACCGCTTACCGGTCACGGCTACGCGCTTCACGAGGTCGACGACGCGTTTGCGGCGCGGTTTAACGAACCCTGGTTTCGCACCTATATTCACCATGCGCACAACATCGTGTTGAATTACGCCGTGCAAATGGGCGTGTTTGCCGCTGCCGTGTTGGTCGTCCTGTTCTTGGCGCTGTGGTGGACTTTTATGCGTATCGCCAAGCGGGTCGGCGCACAAGCAGCGCAGGCTGCCTACCTTGCGGGCGTTTGCGGGCTGATGTTGGTCACTGGTGTTTTTCTGCGCAACATGATGGACGACTTTTTCATGCGGCATAGCGTGTTGCTATTCGCCGCCATGATCGGAATGTTTTTAGGACTGGGATTGAGCAAGCGGCAAAACTATTAGCTCGAGAATTGCAGGCGATGCAGGCTGGTATACAAACCACCTCGCGACAACAGCTCCGCATGCGTGCCCGATTCGACGATTTCTCCGGCTTCCAGCACGAGGATGCGATCCGCTTTTTCGATTGTCGAAAGGCGGTGGGCCACGACCAGTGTAGTGCGGCCGCGCATCAGCGTATCGAGTGCATTCTGCACCGCGCGTTCAGACTCACTATCGAGCGCGGATGTCGCCTCGTCAAGCAGCAAAATCGGCGCGTCCTTAAACAGTGCGCGGGCAATGGCCAGACGCTGGCGCTGCCCACCGGACAGCCGCGAACCGTTGTCACCAATCGCCGTGCTGAACCCATCGGACAAGCCTTCGATAAAATCGAGGCAATTGGCCGCTGACGCGGCTGCTTTTACTTTGTCCATATCGATCTTGCCGACAACACCATAGGCAATATTCGCTGCGACAGTGTCATTAAACAAAACCACATCCTGACTGACCATCGCCATCTGGTTTCGCAGATCAACGAGTTTGATGTTGGCAAGCGCGTGACCATCAAGGGTAATGCTGCCTGCAGTAGGCGTGAAGAAACGCGGCAGTAAATTCATAAAGCTGGTTTTGCCACCGCCGGATGGCCCGACCAGCGCGATGGTTTCGCCCGCTTTAATGTTGACACTCACGTCTTTTAACGCGGACGAAGATTGGTTGTCATATTGCAGACTCACGGCAGCAAAGCGCAAATCGCCTTTGGCACGCGCCATGTTTTGTGTGCCGGTGTCCGCCTCTAGCGGCGCATCAATTAATCCAAACACACTCTCACAGGCCGCCAATCCTTTTTGGATCTGTTCGTTAACGCTGGTGAGTCCTTTGATCTGCGGAATGAGACCCGCCGCGGCGACAATGTAGGCGACAAAACTGGATACGCTCAAGCCCGAACCCATTGTGTTGCTCGCGGCTAAATACACGATGAGGGCAATTGCGATCGAGACAATCAAATGCGTAAAAGGAGTGCCGGCTGCTGCGGCTGCACCGTGCTTCATGCTGAGTTTGCGGATCCGATTGGCGGCAGCATCAAAACGCGATAGCTCATATCGCTCTCCACCAAAAACCTTAATCACTTTATGGCCTCGAATCGATTCTTCGAGAACGTCCGTGATCGCCGCCTGCGCCACCTGGGTCTCGCGGCTCAGGCCTCGCAAGCGCTTGCCAAATGCGCCGATGATGAGCGCCAAAATTGGTACGGTGGCGAAGGTGATCAGGGTCAATTTCCAGCTCAAGAAAAACATGGTGCCGAGCGCGATGACCAGCGTGAAACTACCGCGCACCAAGGCGTTTAGGGCATTTGTCGCCGCTTCTTGCAGGCCCATCACGTCGTTGGTAACTTTCGACATCAGCGTGCCGGTGCTTGTGCGGCTAAAAAACGGTTCAGGTAGACGAATGAGGCGGTGAAACATTTGATTGCGAAAATCAAGGATGACTTTAGTGCTCACCCACTGCATGCCATAGCCGGAAATGAAATTCGATAGACCTGTAACTAAAAATATAGCAACAATCGCGAGGGACGCGATCCACGCGTACTGCGCGTTGCCCTGCTCAAAAAGTTTTTCGAGCAGTACTTTTAAAAAAGCCGCGAACGCGCCCTGCACCGCGCCGCCCACGGCCATTGCCAATACTGCACCCGCAAATGCCAGTCGGTATGGCTTGATATAGCCCAACAATCGGCCATAGAGCTCGCGATTGGAGGCCACTGTTTGAATAGGGATGTCTTTTTCAGCCACGGTCAGGCTTTCGATTGTTCAGTTAATTTTGCATACAGCGTGGCATATTGCGCCGCCATATTTTTAGGGCTGAATTTTAATGCAGTGTCGCGTGCTGCAAAACCCATCTCTGGCGTGACGTCCTGCATGGCGCGCGCAATCGCTGCGGTATCCAGAGCATCGCATACATAGCCATTGACGCCCTGGTCTATTAACTCTGCTGCGCCCGCACCGGTGCTGGTGATCACGGGCAAACCGGCAGCCATCGCTTCGAGACAGACGAGGCCAAATGGTTCATAAATGGTGGGCAATACGAAGACGTCACTGGCTGCGTAAAAAGGCCTTGTATCCGCGACGCCGCCGGTAAAAATGAGCCGTTCGCGAATCCCCAATTGGCTCGCGAGTGCTTCATACTTTTTACTCGACTTGTCTTTACCCACCACCAGACCAAATACTTTTTCAGATGCCAGTGCGGGGTGCGCCAGCGCGCGAATGAATTGCGCGAGGCCTTTGCGTTCAAAGCCGGAGCCGACGAATACAGCAACTTTTGCAGCCGCGGGAATGCCATATTTTCCACGCGTGGACTCGCGCATTTGGCTGCGACTATCCGGAGAGAATTTTTCGGTATCAATGCCGCTGTAAATGACGTGAAGTTTTTCCGGGTCCACATCAGAGTGGCGAAGAATATCGGCTTTCACCATGTGCGAAATACAAATCGCGGCCTTGAATTTCGGCGATAAATACATCGCGCGCTCGGCAGCCAGCACATAACGATGGTGCGGATTGATCGTGATCCCGAATCGCTTTGCGCCGCTGGAAATTCGCGCCCGTTGCCGCAGCCATTCGGCGTGTACGCCATCGACCGCATGATAAATATCGCAATCCGGCAAGCGCTCGTAGGATTGGATGAGATCAAATTTCTCTTGCAACGTCTCTTGGGCAATTGCTTGCGTGACGCCATTGTTAAAGCCGCGATCGCGACCAGCGGAGGTCAAATAGCGCGGGTTAACGATGCGATGTGCCATAGCACCCGTCGCCTGCGCGGGCCATGCACGGGTGAACAAGGTGAACTTCACGTCGCTGCCCTGCATCGCCGCGACGGCATCATTCAAAAAGCGCTCGGCACCACCGAACGGATTGTATTTAGCGCGGACCAGAGCGATTTTCACGCTTCAAATCTCAACGGGCTACCGCCGCTGTTGCCAAATTGCTAGCCACGCCGTTTGACACATTAGTTGCCAGTAAATCATTCAACGCGGCAAGCACTTGCGCGACCGGTAGCTCGGTCAGGCACTCACTTACTTTTGAGCCGCCACAACCATCATTGCCGCAGGGACGGCAGCTGTGGCGCGGATCGGTTGAGGCAACAATACGATGCACCACGCCCCACGGCCCCCAATGTGCCTCGCCCGATGGCCCAAATAGCGCGATGGTCGGCGTTTGCATGGCGGCGGCCATGTGCATCGGCGCAGAATCCACACCGACGAACGCCTTTGCCCGCACCGTCAGTGCGGCCAATTCTTTTAGCGACAGTGCGCCGGTTAAATCCACCACCGGCGCTTTGAGTTTGGTTTTAATCGCCGCGATCATGTCGCGCTCATCGGCCGTCGGCGCGGCAGTCAGCACCACGCGCTCGCCTTGACGCCCCAGTTCCAAGATCAGCTCTGCAAACTTTTCTGTCGGCCAAGTCTTGAACGCCCATCGCGAGGTCGGGTGAATGTGAATAAACTTTTTGTGTGCAAAACCGTGCTGCGCCATCAGCGCCGCGACTTTGTCGTCCGCAACTTTGCCCGGCACCAGCACCAGCTGCTTTTCTGCGCGCGAAGGTTGCACGCCAACTCGTCGCAACGCATCGAGATTACTTTCCACCGTATGCCGAAAGGTCGCCCGCGGAGTCGGATAGGTGTGGGTAAAACTTGATTTCCACCAGTTGGAATCGCGGCCTTCGTTGATGCCCTGTGCACGTTGAGCGACTGCGTATTGGGGCCTCAAGAGACGCGTCAGCCATGCGCCGCGCGGATGTTCGGTCAGATGCAGCACCAGATCATATTCACGTTTTCGTAAGGCCCGCAGTAACGAAAATTCGCGCGATGTTTGCGTAATCAAGCCCATACGCTTCCATTCGCGGTCAATGGTGAAGACCTCAGAAATCGCGGGATGCTCGGTCAACATTTCGCGCGTATCGTGATACACCAGCGCATCGACATCCAAATGCGGTGCATGATTTTTAAGTACCTGAAAAACCGGCGAGGTGAGCAGCACGTCGCCGTGATGGCGCAGCTTGATCACCAGCACGCGCTTGATTGTGTTCAGGTCTATTGCATCTTTTAGCATGCGGCGAAGATAGCAGAATTAGCGTCTGACAGGCGTGGACGCAGTGATTTTTATAGCGTGTCACGCGAAAGCTGATCAGGTAAATATCAAAACACTAGCATTGGCGGGCGTTTTGGCACGTTTTTGCTCGAAAACAGCCGCCCCGCCTAGGGTTTCATTTTTTCACGCTAGTCTTGGCGCGGATTGTCAGTCCAGTCAAATTCCATTTGACGGGCCGTCCGCAGCGCCAGCGCTCGGCCTGCCAGCCGCTCCACCAGATGCAAACTCATGTCCATTCCGGCGGAGATACCCGCGGAAGTGACGATATGGCCTTCGTCCACCCATCGCATGTTTTCTACAACGGTTAAAGTGGGGAACCTCACGCCCAGATCGCCGATATCTTCCCAATGTGTTGTCGCACGTTTACCCGTCAGCAGCCCGGCTTGGGCAAGTAAAAACGCGCCCGTGCAGATCGATGCAGTGATCGCCGTGTGAGCGTCCGTGTTGCGAATCCAGTCGATCACGTCGGGCTTTGCCATTTCCGCGTCGACCACGCCGCCGGGCACGATCAACACATCGAGTGATGGGCAATTCGTAAAGTCCACATCCGTCAACACACTCAAGCCTGCTCGGGCTCGCCGTGATGATGTCCGGTCTTGTGTTCGCCCTTGTGTCAGCCCTTGTGTCAGCCCTTGTTTCAGCCCTTGTGTCAGCCGCGAAGGTTCCATTGACCCTACAGACGCGTCGCTCACGTTGTAAACGCGGAACAGCTCGGTACCCGGGTGATCGCGCGCATGCATGCGCGAGGCCGTGGTGAACACTTCGTACGGCCCCGCGAAATCGAGCACTTCTACATCGTTGAACAGATAGATGCCGATGCAGAATGTGCCCGACAACGCGACCGGCGCTGGCAAATTATTTGCTCTGTGGACCCACGAGCATTTCAATAAACTTTGGCGGCGGAATAAAACCCTTGCCCCAACGCTCATCAAAATCGGCAGTCGGCTTGGCGGCAACAATTTCATCCAGCTTTTTGCCTTGCTTCACCAGTGCCGCCACCCGGCCGGATATCGTGGACACCATGTCGCGGTAGGCTTTCAATTCGGCTTTGTTGGAAACCGGTCCATGACCGGGAATGATGCGAGTCTTGTCGTCAACGATTGCCAACACGCGATCCGCCGCCGCAACCACGCCTTCAGCCGTGCCGCCGCTGGAAAGATCGATGAACGGGTAAAAGCCGTTGAAAAAAGTGTCACCCATATGAACGACATTGTTCTTTTTAAAATGCACAATCGCATCCCCATCGGTGTGTGCTTTCGGCACATGGAACGCAGTGATTTCATCGCCGTTCAGATGGAATGTCACGTCCTGCGTGAAGGTCACCACCGGCAGCGCTTCTTTAGGCTGCGCAGGCACTTTGGAGCGCATGTATTCAATAAACTGATCCGACGATAAACGTTTACGCACATTCTCGTGCGCCACAATCAGCACGCCCTGCTTGGCAAAATTTTCATTACCGCCGGTGTGATCGCCATGCCAGTGCGTGTTCAGCAGAAACTTGACCGGCTTATCGGTCAGCGCCTTGATCGCGGCTGAAATCTTCGGGGTCAACGGCGCAAATTGATCGTCGATTACAAAGACGGCATCATCGCCGACGGATAAGCCGATGTTGCCGCCCGCGCCGAACAAAACATAGGTCGTCGGCGATAGCTTTTCGGTTTTAATTTCTACTTTGTCGTAATTTTGGGCGGCCACGGGCAGCGCCACTGCGGCGGAAAACATAAATGCCACCGCCATGAAACGAATTGACTGAATGTACGTCATAACTACCTCCAAATAAATGAGTTGCAAGTTTATTACGACTGCGGTCGTTTTGCGAAGAGATGTTAAGCAGGTTTCCTGAACTTTTTGCGCTCTTCCGCACCGAGGAAATTTTATTTCCCACGATTTTTCAACAGGCGTAACATTGAGTTCGCTGCACATTTCCATGAAAGGAATCAACATGAAAAATTCCATATTGCGCTTATGCATGATCTCAGGCGCATTTTGCGTAACCAGTTCGGCCGCAAGTGCGGCCACTACCGTCACGTTTGTCGCCCCCGAAAAATTCACCGATATGCCGTTTGCGGCATATGAAAAGGATCGCGTGATCGCTGCGCTCAAAGTCCATTTTGAAAAGCTCGCCGCCAAGCTGCCGGAAGGTCAGGATTTCAAAGTTGAAGTCTTGGACGTTGATCTGGCCGGCGAACGCGACTACCGCGCCAACGCGCCACAAGACTTGCGCATTTTGCGCGGCGGTGCGGATTGGCCAAAAATGGACATTCGCTACAGCGTTGAATCAAATGGAAAAGTTTTGAAAAGCGGCACCGAGCGTGTTGCAGACATGAATTATCTGCAAAGCTTCAACCAATACACCTCAGGCGAATATCTTCGCTACGAAAAGCGGATGCTCGACGCGTGGTTCAAAAAGACGATTCTTGAGGCTGAGGTGGTGGCAAAACACTAGTATTAACGGGACTCTTCCGGCATTTATTCTTGAAGATGTCCGTATATATTTAGGTTGAATAGTTTGTATGAGAACGGCAGATGAAAATCTGCCGTTTTTTATTTTAAGTATTCTCGTTTGTTCGTTTACGCATGCTGCACGGAATTACTACAATCGGGAAAACAGGTAGACGCGGGCCTTGTTGGCACATCAGCGACGCAAGAACAAATTGCAATGCGAGCCTTGTTGGCATATCCGCGGCGCATGAACAAATTGCAATGCGAGCCTTGTTGGCACATCCGCGACGCATGAACAAATTGCAATGCGAGCCTTCATCGGACGAACAGAATGCAGTGCACCGTGATGTAGGGCGCTGTGGGCGGAAATCAAATCCAATTGATTATTCAATGCGCCTCCTCCCAATTCCTCCCCACCCCCGGCTCCGCCACCAGCGGCACATCCAGCTTCGCCACATTCGTCATCAGCCCCGGCACATTCGCTTTCACCAACTCCAACTCACTCTCGGGCACCTCCAACACCAATTCATCATGCACCTGCATGACCATGCGCGTCGCCAACTTTTCCTGCTCAATCCAACCCTGCACCGCGATCATCGCGAGCTTGATTAGATCGGCGGCTGTGCCCTGCATCGGCGCGTTGATCGCGGCGCGTTCGGCACCCTGCCTGCGACCTTGGTTGCTGGAACGAATGTCGGGAAGCCATAGGCGGCGGCCGAACACGGTTTCGACATAGCCTTGCTCGCTGGCCTCGGCGCGGGTGCTTTCCATGTACTGTTTAACGCCGGGATAGCGGGCGAAATATTTGTCGATGTAGCTGGCGGCTGCACCGCGCTCGATGCCTAAATTCGCCGCCAAGCCAAAGGCGCTCATGCCATAAATGAGCCCGAAGTTAATCACTTTGGCGTAGCGGCGCTGTTCGCTGCTCACCTCACTTGCATCAACGCTAAAAATTTCAGAGGCCGTGGCGCGATGTACGTCCATGCCCTCGGCGAAGGCTTTGAGCAGGCCGGGGTCGGACGATAAATGCGCCATGATGCGCAACTCAATCTGCGAATAGTCCGCTGACAAAATCACGCTGCCCGGCGCGGCGATGAAAGCTTCGCGAATGCGGCGGCCTTCGGCGGTGCGCACGGGAATGTTTTGCAAGTTGGGATCGTTGCTTGATAGGCGACCGGTGACCGCAACCGCTTGACCATAATTGGTATGCACGCGACCGGTTTTAGCGTTGACCATGCGTGGCAATTTATCGGTGTAAGTGCTTTTAAGTTTTGCCACACTGCGGTAGTCGAGAATAATTTTCGGCAGCGGATGATCTTCCGCTAATTTGGCCAACGTTTCTTCATCGGTGGATGGCGCGCCGCCCGGGGTTTTCTTGATCGGCTTGATGCCTTTTTTATCAAATAATATTTCGGCGAGTTGTTTGGGCGAGCCAAGATTAAACGGCTGGCCCGCTTCTTCATGCGCTCTGGCTTCGAGCTCCAGCATTTTGCTGCCGAGCTCGCCGCTTTGTTTTTCCAGCAGCGCCGCATCAATCAGAACGCCATTGCGCTCGATGGTAAGCAGCACATGGGTGGTGGGCATTTCAATTTTTTCGTAAACATATTTCAGCTTTTCGTCCGCGCCGACCTGCCCATAGAGCGCGCCGTGCAATTGCAGCGTGACATCTGAATCTTCAGCCGAATATTCGGTCGCGGTTTCAATTGAGACTTGATCGAAACTAATTTGGGATGCGCCTTTGCCGGCGACCTCTTCAAACGAAATTGTTTTAGCACCCAGATGTCGGGTGGCAAGCGAATCCATATCGTGACGCTGGTGCGATTCGAGGACGTAACT
>JBBRFJ010000066.1:0-15967 GCA_038224475.1 Burkholderiales bacterium | reverse complement strand
AAGCCCATGGATCAGCATATCGGTATGCGCATCAAGATAAGTTACTGGATCAAGCTGGTTTGTGCTGCACAGATCAAACGAATTTTGCCAAAGCATCAACATAATGACCGGCGCGCAGGCAATGCGCGGCACCACATCCAGCGAAACCGGCCGAAACTCGCCAGAGTTGATGCCACGTTGAATGACTGATGCAAACAGTGCCACCCCTCTGACCACCACTTCATCATGATAGAAGGCGGCCAGCTCAGGGAAATTACCCGCTTCGGACATCATGAGCTTGGTAATGCCGCCCAACTTGGTCGAACCGATTTGCGCCCACCAGTCGTGTACGAGCTCGCGCAAAACATCATTGGTCGGCCCCGTATGCGCGCGCAGCCTCTCTTCGGCCTCCGCGATCCTCGAAACGATCCCTTCGCGCACCACGTCTTTAAAAAGGTCTTCCTTACTGTCAAAGTAAAGATAAAGCGTGCCTTTGGAGACCCCGGCGCGCTTGGCGACATCGTCGAGGCGTGTGGCGGAAAAGCCGCGCTCGACAAATAATTCCAGCGCGGCGGTAGCGAGCTCGCCCGGGCGCGCATCTTTGCGACGTTCCCAGCGAGGCTCGATAAATTTAGGATTAGCACTCATGAAAAGTTGTAAATGACTATTTGGTCATTAAGATACGCTTCGAACTGGTTTGCGTCAAGTCAAACTCGGTCGAGACCCCCTTAAACACCTGTGTTGCGGCGATGCTTGGTCAATCGCGCCGGTTTGCACTATTAGTCTGTCACCGCACAGGGAGTATCTAACAACACTGGAACGACATCGCAAGCCGACATTGCAGTAACATGCTGGTATCGCTAGGGGTTCCGTGCGTCGATAAATGATTTAATTGTTCAGTCATTTTAACGCCCGCGCGGATGAGACACACCCTTGGAACCTGACGCGGGTAATGCCGCCGTAGGGAAGCGAAATAGGCGCCGTTGCCGCCTTTCGCGCTCCCTGCTTAATTTTTATGGAGCGCCACATGAACGCAAATCCGAAATTCCTCGAATCCACCGCCACTGTTGACGAAGCCGCGGTCCAGCCGCTGCCCATGTCCCGTAAGGTTTATATCGAAGGATCCCGAGCCGATATTCAAGTGCCGATGCGCGAGATTTCGCAATCGGATACGCCGACTGGATTGGGCGGCGATAAGAACCCGCCGTTTTTTGTCTACGATACATCGGGCCCCTATACCGATCCGAACGTAAAAATCGATATCCGCTCGGGCTTGGCGCCACTGCGCGAAAAATGGATTGCCGAGCGTAACGACACCGTGTTGCTGGATGGTCCATCGTCGGCGTACGGCATCGAGCGCATGAACGATGCGAAATTAGCCGAGCTGCGCTTCAACTTAAAGCGCAAACCGCGCGTGGCAAAAGCAGGCATGAATGTTTCACAAATGCACTACGCGAAGAAAGGCATCATTACGCCTGAAATGGAATATATCGCGATTCGCGAAAATCAGAATCGCGAATGGATGCTGGCGAATCAGCCCGCGCTGATTACAAAACAACATCCCGGCCAATCGTTCGGCGCGAATATTCAATCGTTCATGACGCCGGAATTTGTCCGCGATGAAATTGCGCGAGGACGCGCGGTAATCCCGATGAATATCAACCATCCTGAAATTGAGCCGATGATTATTGGCCGCAATTTTCTAGTGAAGATCAACGCTAATATTGGTAACTCCGCGGTCTCATCAAGCATCGCCGAAGAGGTCGAAAAAATGACCTGGGCAACACGCTGGGGTGGCGACACCGTCATGGATTTATCGACCGGTAAACATATCCATGAAACGCGCGAATGGATCATCCGCAATTCGCCGGTGCCGATTGGCACGGTGCCGATTTACCAAGCGCTGGAAAAAGTTGACGGCAAAGCCGAGGACCTGACCTGGGAAATTTTCCGCGACACGTTAATTGAACAAGCTGAACAAGGCGTGGACTATTTCACCATCCACGCCGGCGTATTGCTGCGCTATATCCCGATGACCGCAACACGCATGACCGGCATTGTTTCGCGCGGCGGATCAATCATGGCGAAATGGTGTTTGGCGCATCATAAAGAATCATTTCTCTACACGCACTTTGAAGATATTTGCGAGATCATGAAAGCCTACGACGTAACGTTCTCGCTGGGCGACGGCTTGCGTCCCGGCTCAGGATTTGATGCGAATGATGAAGCGCAATTAGGCGAATTAAAAACCCTTGGCGAACTCACCAAGGTCGCGTGGCAGCACGACGTGCAGACCATGATCGAAGGGCCGGGCCATGTGCCGATGCACCTCATCAAAGAGAACATGGATTTGCAATTAAAGTATTGCCACGAAGCCCCGTTCTACACGCTCGGCCCGCTCACCACCGACATCGCGCCCGGATACGATCACATTACCTCGGCGATCGGGGCGGCAATGATCGGCTGGTACGGCACCGCCATGCTCTGCTCCGTCACACCCAAAGAGCACCTCGGCCTGCCCGATAAAAATGACGTAAAAGACGGCATCATGGCCTACAAAATTGCGGCTCATGCTGCCGACCTAGCAAAAGGACATCCCGGCGCGCAAATGCGCGACAATGCGCTGTCAAAAGCGCGCTTCGAATTCCGCTGGGATGATCAATTTAACCTCGGTCTCGACCCCGACAAAGCTCGCGAATTCCACGACGAAACCTTGCCACAAGAAGGCGCAAAGCTGGCGCACTTCTGCAGCATGTGCGGTCCACATTTTTGCTCAATGAAAATTTCGCAGGATGTCCGTGACTTCGCTAAAGCTCAGGGCGTCTCGGAAGTGGATGCGCTGCAAAAGGGGATGGAAGTTAAGGCGATTGAGTTTGTGAAGAAGGGGGCCGAGGTTTATCACAAGATGTAAGGCCCGACCGCTATTTCTGAACGGCACAAGTAAGTCGTAATCATTCGAATCTAGGCAAAAGCGAGTGTTGGGCGTGTCCAATTTAAAGCCGCACTCTCGCTTGCCATGAAGAGCGGCAAGAATGCCGTCGTGTTTGCAAGACTATCGATATGATGTTCCTGAAGCAATTCATGACCACGCTCGAAATCTTGCCGCTCTTCATCGTCAACTCAGCATAGCGTTCAAAGCCCAGCCGTTCCCTACATCATCTTAAACTGATGCAAAAACGTGCGGCTGACGGCGAGAACATCGGCGCGCTTTTTTTTAAATGAATGGTCGCCGTTTCGTTTTCGCCGCGCAGCACTTGGCTAATCGCGCGCAGGTTTACAACGATGGCGCGATGGGCCTGCACGAACTGTTCCGGGTCGAGTTGCGCGAGCAATTCTTTTAGCGGCGTGCGCACCAATCCCTCATTTAACTCGCCTGCTTGTCCATGCCATGCAACTAGCGTGTATTTGTCTTCAGCGCGAATAAAGTCCACCTCGTCGGTCGACACCACGCGCAACGCCTGCCCGACCGAAACGCGCAGCCAGCGCACATAAGCGGTCGCGGGCTGCTTGTAAATGCGTGCAGCCAGCTTTTCGAGGAGGTCGGCGGTATCTGGGGCATGTTGCGCGATATTCAGCCGATCTTTCAGCCGGACGACGGTGTCTTTGAGGCGCGCAAGCTCTACCGGCTTCACTAGATAATCAAGCGCACCTTGGTCAAACGCCTGCACCGCATATTGATCGTAGGCAGTCACAAAAACAACGTGCGCGCGACGACCAATAAAACGTGCCGCTTCTATACCGGACAAGCCCGGCATGTGCACATCGAGAAAACAAACGTCGGGACGGAGTGCTTCAAAGCTCTCAACCGCCGCACGCCCATTACGAACGACCGCGACCACGTTGAGTTCCGGCCACATTTGCGCCAACAAGCGCTGCAGTGATTCGCGCAGCAGTGGTTCATCGTCGGCGATGAGCGCGGTCGGCTGTTGATTTAAATTTTCAGTCACGGCCCATTCCCTTTTGCGGGAAAACTGATTTCTGCACAAGTCCCGTGCGGCTTATTTTCATAAAGTCGTAGCGCTGCTTCACTACCAAACGCAAGCGCCAATCGCTCGCGAAGATTTTTTAGTCCGGTGCCGAGCCCTTCATTAGCCGGTATGGTGTTGTGCCCCAGACCAATGCCGCTATCGGTAACAATGGCATGGCAGCGCCCGATCTCAATCCATACCCGCACATCAATGCGGCCACCCACTTCAGACGGATCAATCCCGTGGCGCATCGCATTTTCGACAAGGGTTAAAAGCGTCATTGGCGGACAAATCAACGCGTGGGTGGCCTCGTCGGCATGTAGCGCGTAAGCGAGTCGGTCCGGCATCCGCATGTGCATCACCTCCAGATATGCGCGCACGAGTTCAAGCTCTTGCCCCATGTTGGCAACAGGTTGATTGATGCGCGGCACGGCAGCGCGAAGATACGCGATCAAACTGGCGAGCACGGTGGCGGCCCTTGGTGAGCCGGTGGTGACCAGTTCGCGCACGTTCGCGAGTGTGTTGAACAGAAAATGCGGCTCTACCTGCGCTTGCAGCAGTCGCAGACGCGCATTCAGCGCCTGCTTCTCATATTCGCTACGTTCAAGATCAAACGAGAGCGCTTGATTACGCGCGTCGTTCCGGATTTGTTTGAGCAGCGCAGTCACCGCCATCCACGGTGCTAACAACATGCCGAGAAACGTGAACGTCGCAAAACCCATGAGCCGACCTTGATCCCGCCACCAAGGAGGGTTTAGGCCAATATTAGTCACAGAATAGCCAATCCACACCGCCAGCGGCATCGCGACCGCCACCGCGAGAACCTGCAATGCCCAGCGGGCGAGCCAGACGGGGAGGCGACGCGGCCATTGCTCAAAAAGCCCGAACGCAAACAATCCGGCCACACCAAAAAAGAGCAATCGTCCGATCAAAACACGATGACCCGCCTCCCACGTAAACGAAAACAGGATCATAAAAAGTACGCAAACTGGTAGCACGACCTTAACGCGCCGCCAACCAAAGATGCGTGCGAAATGTTTTACAAACGGATTTTGCGGTGAAGAATCCATGTTGCGACGATAACAGTGTGGTGACGCAAATGACAACTCAACGTGCGGAAATCTGCTCGCTCCGGGGGCCGTTTCCGCATTGTTTTTGCGAGAAGACACGTCGCTCATCCCTGCCGATCGTGTATTGCCGTCGCTTAACCGCGTCCCGTCGGAAAGGTGAGACCGCGTCGCGATGCCGTGGATTCGGACCGGGTCGATTTCTGTTGAAGCGTGATGTGCGCTAATAATTATTCCGGTTATCGCTGAATCCACCAGCCCCAGATAGCACGACCGAGTTGCGCCGCGCCGCAAAGTTAGTGATCGAATTTAGATCACACACACAGATTGAGCGCGGCCCATCGCGTTACATCGTGTCTCAACTGCGCTAACGGTAGCTCGTCGGAACGCTGTTTACAGTGGGGATTCGTTGCGCGATGGTGCGAGATATCGAAATCCACTGGAGCGCTATCTTGTCAGCCATCGTGCCAGCCGTCGCATCGCAAAACCCGACCATTCCTGTGAACGCGAACACCGGCACATTACGTCGCGCGAGCACAGCACTGAAAGCATCCGCAACTTTCTGGTTGGTCATCGCTGTTGTTGGAGAATGGGCGTTCCTGATTTTTATTGTCGCCTTCTACGGTTCAACATCGCTTACCGGCCACTTCGAAGCATGGACTAAGAATACGATTCTGCCAAAGGGTTATATCGCTGGCGACCCGACTGGAAATCTGTTCTTTGCAGCGCACGCCCTGATTGCCGCGGTCGTGGCGTTTGGCGGCGTGTTGCAGTTAATGCCGAAACTGCGCGCGCGCTTTCCGGCGTTCCATCGTTGGAATGGCCGCGTGTTTCTCATCGCCATCGTGGCGGCGAGCTTGAGCGGCATAAGCATGAATTGGTGGCGCGAAACGTCGACGGTGGCAATCAGCATCAATGGCCTGCTCATTTTGTTATTTACCTGGCTCGCATGGCGTGCCGCGCGCCAGCGTGATTTCGCTCAGCATCGGCGTTGGGCGATGCGCACATTTATGGTGGCGGGCGGCGTGTGGTTTCTGCGCCTGGGTTTCTTCGCGTGGTTTATTGTCGCCAAAGGTGTGCTGAAGCTGCCAGAAGGATTTCACACGCTTTTCAACACACTCTGGCCGTTTGCCTCTTATGTGTTGCCGCTGGTCATCCTACAAGTTTATCTGCGTGCCACCACAAGCGATAGCGCGCGTTTTAAATTTCTCGCCGCCACAACGTTGACGCTGTCGACGTTGTACATGGCCATCGGCGTATTCGCCGCCGCTGCGTTTTTATGGATGCCACTGATCGCGAAGTTGTGGACCTGAAGCGCGCGCCGCTTTAAACGGTAAAACATTTTTCAATTTATCTCGGGATAAAAAATCTATGGCCGCTGTATTTACCTCGCTGCATATCTTCGCTGGTGCTATCGCGCTGATTGCCGGTGCCGTTGCTTTGTCGGTGACCAAAGGTGGGTATATACATCGCAAGAGCGGGCTTGTATTTGTTGCGTCCATGCTATTTATGTCCGCATCGGGTGCCGCGATCGCCGCATTCGTGCCGGTTCGTATTTCGGTCGTTGCCGGCATGCTGACGTTTTATTTGGTGTTGACGTCGCTGCTCACGGTGCGCCGCGTTGGCAGTAGTCATCGCCCTATCGAGATGGCCGCGATGGGGCTTGGGTTTGCCACCGGCGTGCTCGGCATTGTGTTTGGCGCAATGGCGTTGCAAACTGAAAGCGGCGCGCTTGATCGCTATCCGGCTGCGATTTATTTTGTGTTTGGGTGCGTCGCACTCATCGGCACAACGCTCGATGGCCGCATGTTGCTGGCGAACGACACCGACGATAAACACCGCATCGCACGTCATTTGTGGCGGATGTGCTTTGGAATGTATATGGCGACCTCAGCATTTTTTCTGGGGCAAGCTAAATTATTTCCCGAGATGTTTCGCAACAGCTGGCTGCTTGGGGTGCCGGTGCTTTTGGTGGTGCTGGCAATGTTGTACTGGCTGGCGCGCACGCTGTTTGCGCGGAGACCAATCGCGCAAAGCTAAATTTTATAAACACTAGTATCGGCGGGTATTTGCAGCTATTTTTGCCCCGAAATACCCGCCGATATTAGTGTTGCGTTTTCAAAGAGCGGACACTAAAACCGCCGCAACGGGCTGAATTCATATTTTAAGTTGCACAAATATCATTTCGGCCCGCTTCGCTCATCCGTGTTTTCCAAACCTGCGTCGTGATCAGCGGCGATTAGGATTATTCGGCTGACGGTCACGGTTGTTCGGTACACCGTCACCATCGCGGTCATTTCGGTTCCAGCGTCCGCGCTCAAGTTCCCAACGGTTGTCACGTTGCGTCCAGCGCGGCTCGACGTAGTATTGACCCGAGCGATTGCGCTGCCAGCTACCTCTTCTCCACGCATGTCTGCCGCGATTCGAGTCCCAATAGCCCGGCGCCCATGTGTAGCCGCGACGCGGCTGAGGGACCATTTCATAACGCAACGCCGGTGGCGCGTCGTTCAGGAAAAGTCTGACATCTGCGACCGCCAGGTTAGATTTGGTAATGCCGCCGACCGATGCGGCAATCAGCAGGGCGAGTAGCGGCTTACGAAAACTGATGATGTGTTTCATATTTATCTCCTAGTTGTGTGCGAAAACAGCTCAATTGTCACGGCAGCGTGCTGATAAGCACCGCTACTACAACGCATAGCTGCCTTGCTTGAATTTCAGCAGGATATTTCTGCCATATGCCCCATATTGGTCACAAATGTACGGCCAGTCCGTGCGGCAGCGCACAAAGGGGGCGTTGAAATTATGTGCAACAGGCTATTCGGCTGCCTTTAATCCGTACTCTGCCGCGATCAATGCGTATGACCGGTGTCTTGCTAAAGGATCATGCGTCCACGTGTTGATCACAATCTCATCCAGCTCAAACCGCTTGGCGAGCGCGTCCAGCCGTGTCTTAACGTGCGCGGCGTTGCCGACGATGGCTTGGCTTCGCAGGCTTTCGATGGTCGCGCGTTCAGCGGTGCCATAGCCTGCATAGGCCGCGTCTGCCTCTTCCGGCGAAACCAGCGGCGTGCGCAGACCTTTTTCAAAACCGATGCGCCACTGCTCGCGTGTTTTTAACAAATGCCGCGCGTCGCTTTCGCTGTCGGCGGCCAGCGCCCACACGCAAATCGTGGGTTTCGGCTCGGGGTGTGCCTCACTCGGCCGATACAGCTTCCGATAAAGCTCGAGCGCCTGCTCGGTGCCACGCCCTTCGGTGAAAAAATACGCGTAGGCGTAGGGCAGTCCCAAATACGCCGCTAGCTGTGCTCCATAGTCCGATGAGCCCAAAATCCACATTTGGGGCGAGGTTGGCCCCAACGGATGCGCTTTGATATCGCGAAAAGCATGGCCGGCCGGTAACGGCGATCCGGATACCCAGTCCCGCAAATCCTGCACCTGCTGCGGAAATTCCTCGGCGGCATTCTGATGCGGATTAAGCGCCAACGCGGTTCGCCGATCAGAGCCCGGCGCACGTCCCAGACCGAGATCAATCCGCCCCGGCGCAATGCCTTCCAGCACGCGGAACTGCTCGGCCACTTTCAGCGCGGAATAATGTGGCAGCATCACGCCTGCGCTACCGACGCGAATACGCGACGTGGTCGCGGCGATTGCGGCCATCAACACCTCGGGTGCTGTGCCGACGATACTGTCACTATTGTGATGTTCGGATACCCAGTAACGGTGGTAACCCAAGCGGTCACAATGTTGCGCGAGCTCAATGGATTCGCGAATTGCTAAATGCTGGCTGTGACCGCGAGTAGCCGGGGATTGATCAAGTGCAGAAATTTTCAAAGCAGGGTTTCTCCGGGCAGCGTGGCGGATGGGCAGGTTGCAGGTGCAAAATCATCTGGAACTATTAAATGGGGACGCGCGACTAGCTTAACCAGATACGCGCTTAAAATTAGCTTGGCTGGTCCTGGTCGCAGTCGGTTTGAACTTAAAACGCAGCAAAATACATAAAAAATACGATGAACTCTACGTCCCAAATTGCCATTATCGGCGCAGGTATTGCCGGCCTGTCCTGCGCGACTGCCCTTCAACACGCGGGCTTGAAAGTTTCCGTAACCGACAAAAGCCGTGGCCCCGGTGGACGCATGAGTACACGTCGGGGTGGTGATGAAAGCGCGCCGTGGCAATGCGATCATGGTGCGCAATATTTCACGGCAACAGACACCGCTTTTAAATTGGAGGTCGCGCGATGGTGTGAGGCCGGCGTTGCCGCCAGGTGGACGCCGAGGTTAAAAGCTATCGACGGACGTGAACGACACAGCGCAGAAGACAATACGCGTTACGTCGGCAATCCGCGAATGACCTCGCCGGCCCATTTCCTTGCGCAACCACTCGCGCTGACGCTTCAATCCAGCGTGAAAGAATTATCGCGTGACGGAGATCATTGGCGGTTGCTGTCCGCTGAAAGTGGTTTATCAAAGGCCACGTTCGGCGCAGTTTTGTTGGCCATACCAGCCCCGCAAGCCGCACCCTTGTTGATCCAAATTGCGCCGTCGTTGTCGGCGATTGCGGCAAACACTAAGATGCGCGGCAGCTGGACCTTGATGCTGCAATTTGCCGCACCTGTCTCGTTGCCTTTGGATGCCGCGTTTGTCGGTAGCTCAGTGCTGGGATGGATCGCCCGCGATAGCAGCAAACCGGGCCGTTCCAGCCTTGAAAGCTGGGTGCTGCAGGCGACGCCTGAATGGAGCGAGGCGCATATTGAAGACGACGCCAACAATGTGGCGGCGGTCTTACTTGCGGCCTTCACCCAACTCGGTGGACCGAACCCGCAGACATGGACTGCACACCGTTGGCGCTATGCCGATACTGAATTGTCGCCACAGATCGGCTGTGCATGGGATGCGGAGCTAGGCATTGGGATGTGTGGAGATTGGCTCAACGGCGGGAAAGTCGAAGGTGCTTGGCTGAGCGGGCAGCAATTGGCGCAACAAGTGTTGGCGTCGATGTAACGATTGCGTCGTGGGCGCTTGCGAAAATTATGTGTGCTTAAAAAAATATTTGCGACTGCCTGTATAGGCGAGCGGCGACTAGCGCCCCGCCCCGAGCAGCTGCTGTTTTAACGCTACTGTGGTAGGCACTTCGCCGATCCAGCTGGCGAGTACGGTGCTGGCCAGCACAGCATCGTTGATCGCGCCAATGCCGTTGCTATTGCGGAAAATTTCCAGTCCGCCGTCCCGAAACACGAAGCTTTGCGTATCGCCAGCTCTGGTGTCAGGAATAAGCTTGAGAAAATTCTGTCGGTCTTCACTGATTATCGTGCACGGCAATTTGCAGTTCGCGCTGAGATAGACCTCCCATGCTTTGACTGAATCTTCGCGCGAAACATCACGCAGCATTTTCATGTGCACTACGCTGGGTGAATTGGCCGCCAAGATCGCGGATTCGCTATTCTGTCGCGTCGGCAGATATAGCGCGGCAGCGTAGACCGGGATGTGCAAAAAGCCATATTCGCGGATACCTGCGCCGTTGAGCACCAGCGTCTGTGTGCCGAGTGGTCCCGCGAGCGACCATGAATCAGGCAACTCAACACCGCCAACCTTCACAGCCCACGCCGCTGAGGGTGAAAAAAATGGTGCAAGCAAAAGTGCGGCGACAACGAAAATATTTCGCGTTTTCAATTACAGGCTCACGTGTTGGCGAGACTCTCTGCGGGCGCTGCGCCACATTATCGTCGCCAAAATTAGCAAGATCAAATCTTCAATCGGCGTGAACCAACTGAGCGGACGCGGCCAGAACACACCGAAGCAGCCACAGTTGGCAAGGTTTAGTCCACGCGCCAGCGCCACCAATATCCAGATCAAATAAATCAGATGAAGTGCCACGACCAATATCGACGCGATGCCAATACGCTTGCCGATTGCCAGCCACAACGCCAACAGCAATTCAAAAAATGCCAGCGCCCAGGCACTTATCGGGATAACTGCATCCGGTAGCAAATCATAGCTATAAACGACTGCATAAAAACCGGGCATGTCGGCCAATTTTCCCGCGCTCGATGCCGCCAGCAACAACACAAAAAACCATCGCGCGGCGACGTTGAATCGTTTCATTACGTTATGGTTGTCGATTGATCGTCCAGTCGTAGGCGATAAAATCCACCGCATAAGTTTCCGGTACTTTAACTTCTCGATATCGGTTCACATACGCGGCGAGCGAAGGCGCTTTTGCCAGAAAGTCTTCGGTATAAAACTTGAGTATTTCAGACACCTTGAATGTCTTGGCTGATTCGTCGACTTGCACGTTACGTGACTCGTTAAAGAATTTTTTAGCCTCGCGCTCTAACTGCAAATCCAGCTTTTCTGCGGTAAACACCTCGCGCGGCAGGCGTGGGCATCCCACTGACATGCAATTCACTGCGACATGAATTCGCGTCTCGCCGAGCGGACGTATGACTTTATTTTCGTAGTCGTAGAGCGAAATCGCCTCCCCGCCGACTTGTACCTTGCCGAGGTAGAAAAAGCCGACTTTCTTCAAGCCCGCCAGTGTGTCGGGTATTCCGGTGGCAATCACCTTGTGCATGGCTAGGGCGTTATATGCGTTGATGTGAAATGCCAACACATGTGCCGGTGTGGGGAAAAGCTGCGGCTGATTATTCGGTCCATTGTCATAAACATAGGCCACGAAACGGTCGAGGTCGCCCCGATCCTGCGCAACGCCCGCAAAATTTACACGGCCTTGGTCGTCAACATATTTTTCCAGGACGCGCGCCCACGCATCGTAAGGTGGTGCAGCCGCAGGTGAACCGACGCTAGGTGAAACATTTACAGACGGTCGTGGTACCGATGCACAGCCTGCAAACAGCAGCACCAGGGTTAAGTTTATGGTCAGCGCGATCCAAATCCGGGTATTGCTATTTATATAGTTTTTCATGTTTTCTTTTCTATGCGTTTTTAGCGCCAACCGCCCTGCTTGCATTCAGGCTATTCAGCGGATTGCGCCTCGACTTCATTTTCCATCCTGCTGCCGTATTCGTCACCAGCAGGTGCGCCGGTGACCTCAGTTTTTGCTCGACCACGGGCATTTTTACGCGTCAGTGAAACGGCGATTTTCGATGGCATTTTGTCTTCAAAGTCACCGGTCGCTGGATTAAAGTACATCATCTTATTTTCACGTTTCACCTCTGCCGCAACCAGCAGATAGTCATCACGCTTGGCGTTGTGAACGCACATCGAGATCGGACCTTCCGGCGTCATCACCATGAATGAGCAGGCTTCACAACGCTCTTTACCGAGCGCGCTGGAGTCCATAAAGTTATGCACAAAAAACGAGATTTTGCCGACTTTACCGCGCGCCGCGATGAAGTCACGCCGCTCGCGCCAGACAAGGCTGGCAAAGCGCCGGACCACACCTAAAAATACGCCGGGATTGTTGAGGAAATAGCCGATCGAGGTTTTGAGCACCTCGGCTTTATTGGCACGATTGACGGTGAGATGGGCGCTTGAATCGAGGATGTGTCGGACAAAAACGGGATCATTAAAAAAGTCATGAACACGGCCGTTAACAATGAGGCCGTAGGCATAGCCGTTACATTCCGCATGGCCCGAGCTCGCTGCGTCGAAATTAAGATTGGCCCCCGCGCCCTCGCGTATCGCGTTCATGACCGTGGCCGGATTGACGGTGACCCGCTCGCGCTCGGTGCCGCGGCCCATGTCTGCGCCGACCTGAAATGATGAAAATCTCACCACGTCGGCATGCGCCACAAAAAACTTTACCAGCGACGGTATTTCATGGAAGTTACCGGGAAACGCAGTGGTGTTAAAAATGACCGCCAATGGCAGCCCGCGAGCCCGGTTGATGTACTCCTCGCGCAGCACGTTCAACACAGCCTCCGACGCAAAACCTTTGCGCTCTTGGGTCATGTCAACGTGGAAGGCCACATCTTCCAGCCCGGCGGTACAGAGTTCTTCGAGCATGTCGCGGGTGGCTTTGATGCCGTTGGTGAAGAGCGAAGAGCGCAGCCCCTTTTTCTTGATATAGCGAATAATCGCGACCAGTTCTTCACGTTTGCGTAATGTGGGATCGCCGCCGCTGACCTGCACATCCGTGTTGGGGCCGTAGTGATCGTAAATCAGATCGATGCGGCGAAATACTTCCTCGAGGGGAATATCTTTGAGTGCCTCGGAAGACTCCGAGAGATAACAGTAAGAGCAATCCAGATTACAGCGTTGGGTAATTTCGAGTGCCACGCAGCCAATCGCCATGCGCCGTCCAATCATTTGCCACGGTTCCCATTGGTTTGCGCCTTGCATTCGTTTACGCGTGCGCTCTAGTGCGGTCATGCCATCGGCGCTTGACGGCAACGGATAAGGTTTCCAATTTTTGATTTCGTCCGCATTTAGAATGTTGCTCATGCCGTCGTTCCCTTTTTTAACTTTTAACCGTTCACGCAAGTTTTTGGTTCAGTATCGGGCACACGCTTCAATTATTTTGGTTTTAAATCTGCATTTGAAGTGCGTCAAGGTATTACGCTTGGTTCATCTAACTGGATGCGGCTATTTTTCTAGTGTTCTATAAACATCATAAGAGAAATCTGTGAAACGCGTTTGGATTGACACCGATATCGCGCTGGGCGCCCCAGCTGATGGGCCGAATCGTGATGTTGACGACGGCTGGGCGCTTGCAGCAATGCTGCGGACGGCCAAGCAAGGCGACGTTGATATCCTTGGAATTTCTGCCTGCGACGGCAATATCGATGCCATTACGGCGTTCAAGTGTGCCGAGGCTTTGTTACAGGCGCTTGAACAGAGCGGTACCTCGATTGTTTCCCGCGTATCCGCCGCGCAATCGATGGCCAAACTTGAACGCGGCACGATCCTGCTCGCACTGGGGCCCTTGACTAATATTGCCGGTGCTCTGGCGCTTGATTGCGACCTTGCCAATCGCGTCGCTCTGGTAAGTGTGGGCGGCGTGCTGAACCGGTGGAATGTGCGACGCCGGTTGTCGGATTTGAATATTCGACGCGACCCAATCGCGGCGGCGCTGGTGCACAAAGCGTTTGCGAATTGCCGCCAGATGCCGTTGGATGTGGTCGATAAACTGACGTTGACCTTCGAACGGATGGAGCAAATAAGGATGTCAGGGCATGTCGGGTGCTATCTTGCGGAGCATTCTCAACGTTGGCTTAACAGCGCCAAGTGGCGACACGGCAAGCGTGAATTTCCGGTTTGGGATCTGGCGGCTGCGCTCGCGGCGATTGACGCACTGCCTGACGCGCAATATGACGCCAGAAATCGCCTCATTGGCTTTGATGTCGATGGGGCATGGAGTGTGGTTGAGTCGTTACTTGCCCGCTAATGGAGGCTCGTCCGGCGCTTTGGCATTGGAACTTGCTGCTGGCAATCCCGCATCGCGCCATGCAGCCATGTGGCCGTCAAGGTAGCTGACCTGCGTAAACCCCGCGCGCTGCAAGGTCCATTTGGCCCACGTCGCGCGTGGCCCCAGCTCGCAGTAAATAATCACCTGCGCGTCGGATGGAACCTTCAAATCACGCAACTGTTGCGCTGACCAGAATGGCACCCGCTGCGCGCCCGGCACGTGGCCGCGTTGATACTCCCAATCTGAACGCACATCGAGTATGACGGGCACGCCGTCACCCCGCGTGAGCAGGTTGAGTAACGCTGCCGGTTCGACCCGCGAAGCAGTATGAATATCGCGCCACATCAGTAATGAGCCGAGTAGCGCGATAACGATTAACGAACCACATAGCAATACTATGAACATGATCATTTTTTGTCTGCGAATTTTCATTTGAAGAATTTTTAGCAAAATCAGCTTTTAAGGTCAGAGTATGCGGTTTGGTTGGAGGCGTAAGGAAAGATGCCTATTTTCGACAGACTCCTTGACAAAATTCCTGTTGATGCCATGCGGATCACCTGAATCCAACCCAACCGTTCTGCCGTATCGCATTCAAGCTGCCAACGAACAGCCCCAAGAATTGCAAAAAGCACTATTATTTGACAATATTCCAATCACTTGACGCATTACTCGGGGATTTTCATGCACGCCACCCTGCATCTGATGAAATCGCGCGGCTTTCCACATCTGCGCCGCAAAACGCTCGACACACTTCAAGTAAACCTCGGCTATAAATGTAATCAGGCTTGTTTTCACTGTCATGTGAATTCGAGCCCGGATCGCAAGGAAATGATGTCGCTTGCGACCATTGACGAGGTGATCGCGTTTATGCGCGTCGCCAATATCAAAACTCTCGATATGACCGGCGGCGCGCCCGAATTAAACGATCATTTCCGCCATCTTGTCATTGCCGCGCGTGCGCTAAATGTCCGGGTGATTGACCGTTGTAATCTGACGATTCTGGAAGAGCCTGGTTTTGAAGATTTGGCGCAATTCTTGGCCGATCAGCAGGTCGAAGTGAGCGCTTCGCTCCCTTGCTACAGTCAGGAAAATGTCGATAAGCAGCGCGGAGAAGGCGTATTTGAAAAATCGATTTCCGGGTTAAAAAAACTAAATGCGCTGGGCTATGGCAAAGACGGAAGCGGCCTGGTGTTGAATCTCGTGTTCAATCCGCAAGGCCCGAAGCTGCCGCCGTCACAAGAGGCGCTGGAAGCCGATTACCATCGTTTGCTTAAACTTAATTTTGGGATTGTCTTCAATCATCTTTTTACCATCACCAATATGCCGATTCAGCGTTTTGGATCGACCCTTATTTCCAAAGGCCAGTTTGAGCCCTACATGGATTTGCTGGTGTCCTCGTTTCAATCGCATAACCTCGATAGTGTGATGTGCCGCACGCTCTTGTCTGTGGACTATTTGGGGTTTGTCTATGACTGTGATTTCAACCAAATGTTGGGCCTGCCACTGCAGCATAACGATCATCTCAAAACCCATTTGCGTGAGTTGATGGGCGTTGATCTTCTGGGTAATCAGATTGTGGTTAAAGAT
>JBBRFJ010000065.1:0-16027 GCA_038224475.1 Burkholderiales bacterium | reverse complement strand
ATGAGCAGCAAAAAACCTTGGTTGATGCGGCTCTAAGTTTTGACACCAAAAATGACGATTCGCTGACCAAGACCATGCCGCTGAAAACGGTTGCAAAAAAATAATCTTTTGACGCGATGAAAACTTAGTCTATTGCCAATTTTTTTCGTCGGCGTCAGCACACAAAAATAAGCTCGAAGGAAGTTAAAAATGTTAATCGAAGTCAAAGTTCCCACTCTCTCAGAATCCGTTTCCGAGGCTACGCTCGTTGCATGGCACAAGAAAGTTGGCGATGCGGTTAAGCGCGACGAAAACTTGATTGATATCGAAACCGATAAAGTGGTGATGGAACTACCGGCACCCGCTGACGGTGTACTGACTAAGATCATTCAGCTCGATGCCGCCACCGTCATTTCGGGCGAAGTGATTGCGGTGATTGATACCGAAGCCAAGGCAAGCGCGGGTGCTGCTCCGGCTGCCGTCGCCAGCTCCGCCGCACTGGCTTCCGCTCCTGTCACCCCAACCGCTTCACCTGCCGCGCCGGCAACCATTCCCACGAGCACCACCGTGATGAGTCCAGCGGCCGCCAAAATTGCTGCCGAGAATAATCTCAGCGCAGCCGATGTGGCAGGCACCGGCCGCGGTGGACGTGTAACCAAAGAGGATGTGGTCAATAAGGTTTCCGGCGTGCCGGCACCTGTTGCCGCCCCTGCCGCCAAACCGCCAACACTTGCCGTAGCAATCCCGCAAGGCACCGTGGCAAATTCGCGTTCAGAGCAGCGCGTGCCGATGTCACGCCTGCGTGCACGCATCGCCGAGCGTTTGCTGCAATCGCAAGCCACTGCTGCGATCTTGACCACGTTCAACGAGGTCAACATGGGCCCGGTGATTGCACTACGAAATACCTACAAAGATAAATTTGAAAAAGAGCACGGCGTAAAACTGGGCTTCATGTCGTTTTTCGTTAAAGCTGCGGTTCATGCACTGAAAAAATATCCTGTCGTTAATTCTTCGGTAGACGGTAACGACATTGTTTATCACGGCTACTACGATATCGGTATCGCGGTCGGCACCGAGCGTGGCTTGGTAGTACCGGTATTGCGCGATGCGGATCAATTATCGATTGCCGGCATTGAAAAGCAAATTGCGGCGTTTGGCCAAAAAGCCAAAGATGGCAAGATGACGATTGAAGATCTCACTGGCGGCACCTTCTCGATTTCGAATGGCGGCGTATTTGGTTCGATGCTTTCCACCCCCATCATCAACCCTCCGCAGTCCGCGATTCTGGGTGTACACGCAACGAAGGATCGCGCCGTGGTTGAGAACGGCCAAATCGTGATTCGCCCGATGAATTATTTGGCCATGAGCTATGACCATCGCATCATCGATGGTCGCGAAGCGGTGCTGGCGCTGGTTGCAATGAAAGAAGCGCTCGAAGATCCGGCAAGATTGTTGCTGGATATTTAATTTCACTGCTCAACATGTTCTGCATTAATTTGCGTTCTGCTGTGATCTAGCTGGCGAGTAGGTCAGGTTGCGTCGCTACCTGACGATTTCAATTTGCGAAGACCGATGTCAGGTAGCCATGCAACCTGACCTACTGAGAAATTAGCGTTTAACAAAACATTGATATGGCGAAATCAAAATTCAGCCCGCGTAGTTTGTTTATCCAAATGGCATTTTTTATTGTTGGCGCATTGCTCACAGGATTTCTCTCGGTATTCTTTGCCCGGTTTCTGGGTCACTACATCCCTCAACACTTTGCATATAGCCTCGCGGTAGGATTGGGCGTGGGATTAACCATCTGGGCCACCCAGCTCTTTAGAAAGCCGGTATTTTTATTTAAGGGCGTATCGCCGCTCGTCATCGGTTTTTGCGCCGCGCTGGGCGTGCATATATCCCGAACGTGGTTGTCCTAGTCTGAATTTTTGTTTTTATTTTTGTAAAGCGAATCTCATCATGAATAAGCAATTCGACGTCGTTGTAATCGGTGCCGGTCCCGGCGGTTATATCGCTTCGATCCGCGCCGCCCAGCTAGGGTTTAGCGTGGCCTGTATCGAGGGTTGGAAAAATCCCAAAGGTGAGATGGCGCTCGGCGGGACCTGTCTGAACGTCGGCTGCATACCATCAAAGGCGCTGCTCGAATCCTCTGAAAATTTCGAGAAAATCGAGCATAAGTTTGGCGATCACGGCATCTCCACCGGCAGCGTAAAGATGGATGTGGCGAAGATGCAAAATCGCAAGGATGTGATCGTCGGCAAAATGACGAAAGGCATCGAATTCCTGTTTCGTAAAAACAAAATTACGTGGCTAAAAGGCTTCGGTAAATTCATGTCAGGGGGCGATGTATATACGCTTGAAGTCGCGAACGGCGATGTCAAAGAGCTGATCGATGCCAAGCATGTCATCATCGCAACCGGCTCGAAGGCGCGCCACTTGCCGGGCATTCCTGTCGACAACATCAACGTGTGCGACAACGAAGGCGCGCTCATGTTTGGCGCGGTGCCCAAGCATCTCGGCGTGATCGGCGCGGGTGTGGTGGGGCTTGAGCTGGGCAGTGTGTGGCGGCGGCTGGGTGCTGAGGTGACGGTGCTGGAAGCGATGCCATCTTTTCTTGCCGCGACTGACGAATCAATCCAGAAAGAAGCGTGGAAAGTTTTCACCAAAGAGCAGGGTATGAACATCAAGCTCGGCGTGAAAATCGGCAAAGTCAGTGTGAAAAAAACCGGCATCACGATTGAATACACCGATGAGCAAAACCTGGCGCAAAAGCTCGAGTGCGACAAATTGATTATCTCGGTCGGGCGTGTGGCAAATACCGATATTCTGGGCGGTGATGCGGTGGGCTTGAAAATGACCGAGCGCGGGCTCATCGAGGTGGATGATCATTGCAAAACCAATCTGCCGAATGTGTATGCAATTGGCGATGTGGTGCGCGGCCCGATGCTCGCCCACAAGGCTGAGGACGAGGGCGTCGCCGTTGCCGAAACGATTGCTGGCCAGAAGCCGCATATTGATTTCAATACCATTCCGTGGATTATTTACACCTCGCCCGAAGTCGCCTGGGTCGGCAAAAATGAGCAGCAGTTAAAAGCCGAAGGCATTGAGACCAAGGTAGGCCAATTCCCATTCGCGGCGAATGGACGCGCGTTAGGCATGGGTGAGCCGGGCGGATTTGTAAAAATTATTGCCGATGCTAAAACTGATCGCATTTTAGGTGGACACATCATCCACGCGCATGCGTCAGAATTGATTCAGGAGCTCGTTACCGCGATGGAATTCAAAGCGGCCAGCGAAGACATTGCGAGAATCGTTCATGGGCATCCGACGCTGTCTGAGGCGGTGCGTGAAGCGGCGTTAGCGGTGGATAAGCGGACGTTGAATATGTAGTTGGTTGGCAAACGAATGGCCAAAATTTTGCACTGGCGGGGCGTTTCGACGGGTATACCAGAACGGGCGTGGAAGGATTGTGTAGGTTGACTAGATCCAGTAGCCCGGACGGAGCGAAGCGGACTCCGGGTCGTTTGTCAGGCTATGATTACTCCGAAATATGCAGCGCTCCATCTGAGCTTGCTTGCGGATCTGGGGTAGATTGGATGAAGCAAGGGAGCAAAATTTATGAAGAGGGCTGAAGAAATGCGCACTGAATACAGGCGCGAGGAGCTTAGCAAAGGTGTGCGTGACAAGCATTTTTGCGCTTTTGAGAAAGGCAGTAATCTTGTTTTGTTCACGCCTGATTTATCGAAAATTTTCCCGACGAACGAGGCCGTAAATGACGCGCTGAACTTACTGGTTGGTATGGCACGTTCGGTGACAAAGTTGAGTGTGACGATGACTAAGCAACGTACAAAAATTGCGTAACGGTCACGGGGCCATAACCGCTGATGAATTTGTCACTGATGATGAGCAAACGATGCGCCTATTTCCCCAACCCACCACACTAAAGTGTTCGGAATAACTATGAAAATTAATGTGACGCGATTGATTATCCTTCTCACTTTGACTTTTGTAGAACCCGCTTTCCCGCAAACCATCCATTCCATACAGACCCAGTCAACCCCTCCGGTAATTGATGAGTTGATTTTAAAATCCGGTCTGTGGAATCAAATGGCTCAAATCGAACCTTTGGTGCAGATGGGAGCAGGTCAGGCGCAAGACCGTGCGGGCGATAAGAGGATGAGCGATAGCGATTTTCAACAATTAAAAGCCGCATTTTCAAGCGTTTATTCTGCTGATAATTTGCGGGTAGATTTGCGCAGACATCTTGCGGATCATCTGTCGCTGCAGGATCAGAAAAGTGCGTTGGAATGGTTAAATTCCGAGCTTGGCCAAAAATTCACGCAACTTGAAGAGCAGATAGGTGACTCTAAAGACGAAACAAAAAAACAAGCAGCAATCGCGAAATTAATCGGTAGTCTTCCTAGCAGCCGCATTAAGCTACTAGAACATTTTGCTCAAGTTCTGAATTTAGGCGAATCGTACGCATCAATGATGATTACCACTCGGCTCGCGCTTGCAAAAGGACTTATTTTAAAAGCGCCAGCGGGTACGCCTGAGCAAATTGAGTCGATGACAAGACAACTTGAAAGCCAGCGGCCTCAGGTCATTGCCACGATGAGAAATCGTGCTGTTGGTCAATTTGCTTACGCCTACGAATCCATGACAGATATACAAATTGGCAAGTACATTGAGTTCGCAGACTCGCCTAGTGGTCGCAGATATCATGCAGCGTTAATCATCGCATCTGAGAAAGTGATGAATGAAGCAACTCTCAAAATGGGGCGTGAAATTAACACCAAAAAGCCAGCTTAAAACGCATCTAGGGGGAACTCGCAGCGCCACCGTTTCGATATAGACGAGGGGAATGCGCCTCACTTATTGCCAAGCTATCAAATCAAACTCTTTTATCCATGTGCATTTCCAGGCAAAATCGCCCCACCACCCGCGCCAAACCTAGCGTTCACTTTTCCCGTTCATAGAAAAATGTCCACGCAACCCCTCCCCAATATCTCTGGCGAAACCGGCGAAGCAGGCTTGATCGAAGCGGGCAATCCGCTGGAATGGTATTGGAAATTTTCGCAGGCGAGTGATTTCGAATCTGATCCTGCGCAGTTGGTGGTGTTGCAACATTTGGATCGGTTGCATGGCGATTTGGAGAAGTATCGGCAATATCGTCAGGGCCCGGTCAATCGACTGGTGACCAACTTTGGTGGCGGCAAAAAACCACCGCGTGGTCTGTATATTTGGGGCAGCGTGGGGCGTGGTAAATCGCTGATGATGGATGCGTTTTACAACGTCTGCACGCTCAAGCGAAAACGCCGTGTGCATTTTCACGAGTTCATGCGCGAGCTGCACGGCGAGCTGCAAAAGCACGCTGGCGAAGCCGATCCACTGGACGCGATCTCAACAACGATTTCGCATCAATTGCGGCTGCTGTGCTTCGATGAATTTCATGTCAGCGACATTGCTGATGCAATGATTTTGGGCCGCTTGCTCGAACTGCTGACCGATAAAGGCGTGGTATTGGTGATGACGTCCAACTATCCGCCCGACGATTTGTATCCGAATGGATTGCAGCGATCACGTTTTCTACCCGCCATTGAGATCATGAAGCGAGAGCTGGAGGTGATCGAGATCGCCGGTGCGCGTGATCATCGGCGGCGCATTTTGGAGTCGATGTCGGTCTATCATTCACCGTTGTCACTGGCTGGAGAGCAAGCACTGGCGCGGGCTTTCGAGGCGATGTCGCGCGCCAGCTTTATGAGTGGCGGCACGATTTCCATCGGTGGTCGTGACATGGCGTATGTTAGACGGGCAAAGGGCGTGATCTGGTTTGAGTTTGATGAGCTGTGCGTTAAGCCGCGTTCGCACATCGATTATTTGGCGCTCGCGAATCAATATCACACAGTGTTGATTTCGAATATCCCGCAGCTCCACGCCAAGAATCGTGCGGACGTAGTGCGGCGATTTACGTGGCTGGTGGATGTGTTTTACGACCAGCGCGTGAAGCTTATTTGCAGTGCTGAAGTCGAGCCGGAGCTATTGGTGGTGGATGATCGTGTATCGAGCGTGAAGTCTACAAAGGCGGCAAAATCGAATGCCGACGCAGGTGACGCAACAGAAATGGTGTCTGCAGAATTTGGCCGCACGGCATCACGTTTACGAGAGATGCAATCGCGCGAATATTTTTCGCGCAAACATGCCTCGGCTGACAATCCGGCGGTCATGAAGATCGGTTGAGGCTCTGCCATCCATTTTGAAATCCGCGTTTGTATTTCTGCCGCCAGTACACCCTTGGTTTCCTCCCCGACGTGCGGGAAAAAATAACGCCCACTTCTGAAAGAAAATATGTCGACATTCCGCGGTTTACTGCTCTCAAAATCTGATGTGGCTGATGGCGCTAAATTCAGCGCGAACATCACCGATATTCCACTTGCTGATTTGCCTGCCGATGGCGATGTGGTGGTGCGCGTTGAATATTCGACACTCAATTACAAAGACGGTTTAGCTATTACGAATAAATCGCCGGTGGTGCGTAAATGGCCGATGGTAGCGGGTATTGATGGGGCGGGTATCGTTGAATCGAGCACCCATGCGGCGTGGAAAGCAGGCGATAAAGTCATTCTGAACGGATGGGGTGTGGGAGAAAACCACTGGGGTTGTTTGGCCCAGCGCGCGAAGCTTAAAGGTGATTGGCTGGTGCGTTTGCCTGATGCTTTCACCACGCAGCAGGCAATGGCCATTGGCACGGCGGGCTATACCGCGATGCTGTGCTGTTTGGCGCTGGAAAACCACGGCGTCAAAAAAGGCCAGGGCGAGATTTTAGTGACCGGTGCATCCGGCGGCGTCGGCAGTGTGGCGATTTCGATCCTGTCCTCATGGGGTTACGACGTGGTGGCCTCGACCGGAAAAATAAATGAAACCGAGTATCTAAAATCGCTGGGTGCAAAAGAAGTGATTGATCGCGCCACGCTCTCCGCAGTGGGCAAACCGCTGCAAAAAGAGCGTTGGGCTGGGGTGGTTGATTCGGTCGGCTCGCATACGCTGGTGAATGCGGTTGCGCAAACCAAATACCGCGGCGTGGTGGCGGCCTGCGGTCTGGCGCAAGGCGCGGATTTCCCCGCCACCGTGATGCCGTTTATTTTGCGCGGCGTGGTGCTCGCCGGTGTCGATAGCGTGTATCAGCCGATGGAAACACGTCTTGATGCCTGGGCTCGACTGGCCAGTGACCTCGATCTCAAAAAGCTGGACGCGATCACCACCACGATCAAACTCGCGGACGCGATAGGCGCGGCGGGCGACGTATTGGCGGCAAAAATACGTGGCCGGTTAGTGGTGGATGTCAACGCCTGACAGCGTTTCAAAATGCTGTACCGCCGCTATGTGCCTATTTCCTATGTGCTTATTTCAGCCGCGACGGCAACCCTATGTTGTGCAGGGAGACAATTGGGCGAGGTGCCCGCGCATCCGTTAGACGTTCTATCCGTATAGCCTCAATGAGCGTTAAACTGATGCAGGGCAAGAGTGAAGCGGAACGTGCTCGCGCTTTTGCCACTAGCTAATAATTTTGTTGGGAAACGCCATGAATACTGACGCAGACAAACCCGAATTGCCGCCATTGGATCTTGACCTCACGGGTTATTTTGCGTCTCTTGAGCCCATCGCGCCTTCAAGTGTCGCGGACGTCATCACGCCCCAGCAGGAACAGAAATTAAGCGAGGAAGCCGTGATCGGAGAATCGAAACTCACCAGCAATGGTTTTTTTGTACGCATCAATGAAGCCGCGCCTCGCCGCAAGCCGCGCAACACGCCGCCGGTAATCCTCGTCATTGAAGACGACGACACCACCGCGGCCGTCATTGTTGGCGCGCTCGAGGCAAATCACTATCACGTTACCCGTGCCGCAAATCGCCAGCAGATCGTTGACGGAATGAAGAAGTCGCCTGACTTGGTATTGTTGGATGTGATGCTGCCCGATGCGAATGGATTTGATGTGCTCGCCCGTATGCGCGGCGCGCGTGATTTTGCGGACACTCCCGTGTTGATGTTGACCAGCCTGGGCGCGTTGGATGACATTCTGAAAGGGTTGAAGCTGGGCGCGAACGGCTATCTCACCAAGCCGGCCAAATCAAAGGCGCTGCTTGACGCGATCAAGCAAGTGCTGTCCTAGATCGGGATTTCCCAGCGCTTCAATCTCGCCGCCGCTATTGAGATTCACCGCGCAATTCGTCAGCTAGTGTCAGCACTGTTTCTCTACTCCGTTTCCGCGAGGCTAATCGATGGGCGCTTACCAAGATTTTTACGATCTTTCATTCAGCCACCGCGACGAATTCTGGACGCAACAAGCGGCGCGTATCGATTGGGTCAAGCCGTTCAGCCGCGTTTGTGACTTTTCAAATCCGCCGTTTGCAAAGTGGTATGTGGGCGGTGAAACCAATCTTTGCTACAACGCCGTGGATCGTCATTTGGCCACGCGCGCTGATCAAAACGCGCTGACGTGGATTTCCTCCGAAGTCGAGCAAACGCGCACCTTCACCTACCGCCAATTATTTATCGAGGTGAATCGTTTCGCCGCGATTTTAAAGTCGCTTGGCGTGGCCAAAGGCGACCGTGTGCTGATTTACATGCCCATGATTCCCGAGGCGGTATTTGCCATGCTCGCCACAGTTCGAATCGGCGCGATTCATTCGGTCGTGTTTGGGGGATTTGCCGCGGCATCACTCGCGGCGCGCATTGATGATGCTGAACCCAAGGTGTTAATTACCGCCGATGCGGGCTCGCGCGCCGGCAAAATAATTCCGTTAAAACCGCTGACTGATGAATCCCTTAAGCTCGCCAAGCATCCGCCCAAACATGTGATCATTGTCAACCGTGGTCTCGACAGAGAAATGCAGACGCTGCCCGGCCGCGATATGGATTACCTGGCGTTGTGTCACCGCCACAATAACGAGATCGTGCCATGCGAATGGGTTGAGTCTTCACACCCCAGCTATATTTTGTATACCAGCGGCACCACCGGCAAACCCAAAGGCGTGCAGCGCGATACCGGTGGCTATGCGGTGGCGCTTGCGGCTTCCATGCCCAATATTTTTGACATGAAGGCGAACGTACCTGGAGAGACATTTTTTTGCACGTCTGATATTGGCTGGGTTGTCGGCCACTCTTACATCATTTATGCGCCGCTTATTAACGGGTCAAACACGATCATGTACGACGGCCTGCCGATTCGACCGGACGCGGGGATCTGGTGGAAGATTGTGCAGGATTACAAGGTCTCGGTGATGTCTTCCTCGCCAACCGCAATTCGGGTATTGAAAAAACAAGATCCGGCGTGGCTGAAAAAATTTGATGTATCGAGCCTGCGCTATTTATTCTTGGCCGGTGAGCCGCTCGATCAGCCGACCAGCGACTGGATCGAAAAAGGTCTGGGTTCAGATTCACACAACGTCAAGGTCATTGATAACTACTGGCAGACCGAAAGTGGCTGGCCCATTTTGTCGGCCGAGCCGGGTATTGAAGTCACACCACGCAAGCTCGGTTCGCCGAGCTTCGCGTCCTACGGTTACAAGATGAAATTGAAGCACGAAGAAACCGGCAAGCCTGTCGGTGCGAATCAAAAAGGCGTGCTGTGCATCGAAGCGCCGCTACCGCCGGGCTGCATGAGCACCATCTGGCGCGACGATGCGCGTTTTGTCAAAACCTATTTCTCGAGTTTTAAGGATGAGCAGGTCTACACCACATTCGATTGGGCCACCTGCGATGAAGACGGCTACTATTTCATCATGGGTCGCACCGATGACGTCATCAATGTGGCCGGGCATCGCCTTGGCACACGTGAGATTGAAGAGGCGATACAGTCGCATAGCAACATCGCCGAAGTCGCGGTGGTGGGCATAGCCGATGCGCTAAAAGGGCAAGTGCCGGTAGCATTCGCCGTGGTCAAAGACACCGCAAAAACCGCGACTCCCGAACTTAGCCAAGCCCACGAAAAAGAAGTGATGGCCGCCGTGGACAAAGAGCTAGGGGCAATTGGCCGTCCAGCGCGGGTTTATTTCGTTACGGCTTTGCCCAAAACACGCTCTGGTAAATTGCTGCGCCGTTCGATTCAGGCGATTTGCGAGCATCGTGATCCCGGCGACTTGACCACGATTGAAGACCCGACGGCGTTGGAGCAGGTGAGGGCGGCGGTGGGGGGTGTTGTTTGAGGTGCCGCAGTATTTGTCGGCAGTTGAAGTGCAATTAGTGGATTTCATGGTCGAAAGCCAGAATCAATGTGGGGTGGGTAATTTAATGGAGTCGGACCCATTTATTTCCCGCTCCCTAAGTTACCCTGAAAAGACTTTCAATGACGCTTGAAAATTATGTGCACGATGTCATTTCAGATCTTTATAACGATCCAGAAGGCATGTTGTTTTACTCACAGCTAATGGGGCTTGTGACTTACGACTGTTGTGACAAACCTTTCGGCAAATCGTTAGATGAGCGCGTGAATGACACTTTTGGGTTGATCGATTTTCTTACGGAGACTGGTGATTTCGTGCCGTATCAATATTGGTCTGATGCTCCAGATAAATGGGGCTACAAGCCTTTAGAAAACGGCACACAGGAGCTTCGCATGCTTGTAAATGACGCGCTAAAACGCGGCGGTGAACGAGACCAATCGTTGTTATCAAATTATCTGTTAAAAAAATTTCGTGAAGGAACTGAACCGCGCAAACCTGATTTACGAGTCATAAAATTATTTAAATCGAAGTCATAAACATAGGGGAAAAGGCAAATAAATGGAGGCAAATAAATGGGGCAAATAAATGGGGTCAGACTCCATTATTTATCCTCAAGTAACAGAATAAATGGATTCTGAACCCATTTGTGTTCACCTTAAGTATTTAGGGGAAATCTGATGATCCGAATGAATAAAAATATGTTGTTCCGGCTGAGAGGTTTGTCCTCATCTCCCATGCCTCTGCACGATGACCTTCTCGCTATAGCACGCGCAGGGTTTATAGAGCTGGATGGCTGCATATTTTTAAATGCATTTGCAGGGCGATTCGGAGCGCTTGCCCCAGATCATTTTCCTGACAAAACCGGGATCGAGTGCTTCGTAAACTCGTTCCATGTCGATGATTACGTTCCCGGCGAATTCCTAGAGCAATCACTGTTATTTTCGGATGAAGTTAGTTCGATGTGGACAAACCAGTTCCAAAACATTCCCGCGCTAATTTTGGTCTCCGCGGTAAATGATGGGGTTGTACTGAAGTTACATACGCTACGCGCTGGCGAAGAGTGGCTCGTCCATGATCTTGATACCTACAGTGAAGGGGTACTAGAATGGAAAATCGGGTTCGAACTTGAAATGGTAATAAATGTGGAATAAATGGGGTCAGACTCCATTATTTATCCTCAAATAATGGAGTCTGACCCCATTTATGCCATTTATGATGCCATTTATGATGTTCGAAACCCTAGCAATTTTGAGAAATCTTGCAATTAACGTTGTAATTTGTATATCTCAAGTCAGTGCTGTTGCAGCATTTGCCAAGAGTAATGTTGCTGTGTCTACATATCATTCCTTAGCGAAAGTTAGATTATGGGACCTGAACGCTGAAACTTATGCGCCAATAACGCAGAGCAGCATATTAGAACTCGGTTGCGTCGAAAAATTGTCTCCGAGCAGTGCAAAATTATGGCGAGCAGCACTTATGCAAACTAGACCTGCGATAAAAAGCAAGTTTGACGAGCTGAGAGTTAGGGGTGCGCTATTAATTGATGGAGAACGGTACTACCTCGATAAAAATTTGACCATTCGTTACATTGAGAAAGATAGAATTTTTAGTAATAAAAAATTGGAAAGCGAAGTTCGTGAGTTGATTTTTGGGAGTTTGAGGCACACCTGCCCTTACCTAATACATGAACCAAATAAGCATAAAAGATAAATAAATGGGCCCGTGCGCCAGGTGAATAAATGGGGTCAGACTTCTTTATCTATTCTCAAATAATGGAGTCTGAACATCCCGCTAGAAATTGCAAGTGTTTTTCTTCGCTTATTGCGCGACGAGCGAACACGACTTACCCACCGCGGCCGGCGTTCACGCTGGTTGAAGAGCGCGCCCGCCGCGGTGGATAAGTCTGCGCTGCACTGCCGTAAGCGGCGTGCAGCAATTGCTTATGCCGCTACCGAGTTTCGTACGTCCGGTTATGTTTTATCAGCGCCCAAATCACGCGAATCAGTTGACGGCCCAACGCGCGAATCGCTTGATTGTGTTTCTTGCCTTCCGCTCGTTTCTTATCGTAGTACGCTTTTGACGCGGGTACGTGCGGTATATGCCGCGCGACCGCCACCATCATCGCCGCCTTGGCGCGCGTATTCACCTGTTTGGACGCCCGTGCCGCCACTTTCTTGCCCGAGCTTACGTCCAGTACTGCCATGCCGGTATACAACGCCAGCCCCGCTTCTGAATCAAAGCGCGCCAAGGTGCCAATCTCGCCCGCCAGCTCGGCGCTGCTGGTATCGCCAAAGCCCGGAATCGACTGAATGGTTTGCGCCAGCGACGAGTCTGCCGCTGTCGCCTGAATAGCACGATCCAGCGCCTTAATGTCGCCACCGAGCACCATCACCCGCTTCGCATCTTGCAAGATCATCTCGCCCACGATGTCGACCTCTGGTGCGAAGCTTGCCTGCTGTTGCCACGCTTGAATGTCGTCCGCGTATTTCTGCCCCACGGCAGCAATGGCGAGCAGGCTTTTGCGTTGCAGCTTGGCGAGCTTGGGCAACTCGTCGCGACAGGTTAGGAAGTTAAGGAACCAGTGGTTGGTGACATCCTTGGTGATCGCGGCTAAGCCGGGCGAGACGGCATGAAGATCGGCGTGCAGGCGATTGACGATGCGGGCGCGTTCAGCGACGAGTTGTTTACGTCGCCGGGTGAGCCGTTTGAGTTTGTCGTTAACCGCTGGCGTGGCGGCGACTTCTTGTAATGCGTCGCGGGCGATGGTGACGTGGGCCGAGAGTTGAAACAGCTCCAGAATACGGCGCGCATCGATGGCATCAGTCTTGGCGGGGGCGGGAAAGATTTCCTTGTAGCGGGCGAGTTTGAGATTGTTGACGTTGTAGAGCGGCCATCCGTGGCGGCGAATCTCGCCGTCGAGTGGCCGTGCCCAGCCGTTATAGCCTTCCATGGCGACCATGACGGGCAGCTGGTGACGCGCTTCATGCAGGGCGATACGCGCGAAGAACAGTTGAAAACCGGCGGCGTGATGGTCGATGTCAAACTCGTCGATCAGCTTGCCATCGGGCAGGCCGACGGCGACACGGTGACGGGCGCTGCCAATATCTATGCCGACGCGAAGGGTGTGCGTGTTCATCAGCGACTCCTGAGTGAAAACGATACGTGGATAAAATCATCCCGACGTCTCGTCTACTTGCAGAGCCACGATCAAACCTTGATTGGCACCATCCCGGCAAGCGTCTAAGATGATGTGGTTGACGAGGGCGGCATTTCAGAGCCGAGCAGCGTTTGTTGCCAAACCTGCGAACCCCACGAGCCACACCCCCGTCAGCTGGAAATGCTACGCTTACTTCTAACGGGTGTCATCCACAATTTCAATGGTAGACCCTCTAGCTTTTTGCTTTCAGAGCCACGATCAACGAGTGATTGGCACCATCCCGTAAGGCGTAACGGATGATGTGGTTGACGGGGGCGGCATTTCAGAGCCGAGTGACGTTTGTTGCCAAACCACGGAACCCATGAGCCACACCCCCGTCAGTGAGAAATGCTACGCTTCTCATTAACGTTTGTCAGCCACAAATTCAATGGTAGACCCCATTTACTCTAATTATCAACTTACCATCGGGCAGACCGACGGCCACGCGGTGGCGGGTACTGCCAACATCAATACCAACGCGAAGGGTGTGGGTATTCATCTGTAACTCCTGACTAGAAGTGAGCGATGCGGACATATAAAATATCATCCGCACGTCTCGTCTACTTTCAGAGCCACGATCAACGAGTGATTGGCACCATCCCGTAAGGCGTAACGGATGATGTGGTTGACGGGGGCGGCATTTCAGAGCCGAGTGACGTTTGTTGCCAAACCACGGAACCCATGAGCCACACCCCCGTCAGTAAGAAACGCTACGCTTCTCATTAACGTTTGTCAGCCACAAATTCAATGGTAGACCCTTTAGCTCGTCTGTTAGGTAACGTTTTGACTAAGTCGTTGGAAATAACGCTTCAACGAAATAAAGAAAAATGTTACCGCAGGTAAAATTACAATTAGCGGCGCAATAAACGCCACAGGGTGTATCGCTGGTGTCAACCAAACAATGTCTTTGGACTCTCTCAAATAGTAATTTAGGCAAATGTACGCGACGATAAATGCTGGCACTATTAATGTAATAGCTAGTGTTGGACCCAGCCAATGGCGTTTGTCAGAACGGCTATACACAACGATCGCGACTCTCATAAAGAGTGCAAATATCGTGGAAAAAACTGCAATCAGCAGAAACAAAAACTTAGTGTATTCGGAGCTCGATGAATACGGAAATAAGGCGTAATTAGCAGCCATCACCAACCCCAATGGCGCTGAAAATAAAGCTGCTGTTGCCACAAAGCAAGCAATTTCTCTGAAAACGCGAGTCTGCATCTTACAAAAACTTGGGAAGAAAAAATGTATGTAGTGGCCATCTGGATTACTCCAGATCGCTTCGTTGATTTTCATAAACATTTTGGCTGTCCTTAAATAAATAATCAGCGGATGGCAGGTACATGGTTAAAAACACTCCTCATGCACAATCTTTTCTTCACGAAATCAATTGTGTTCCGCTTCCGCAGGTTTCAGCAGAAGTCCAAATTTCGTCGTCTTTCTCTCGAGTCACAACACACAACGACCATGTAACTTTGAGCTGAACTGAAAATGACACTAATTACAGGTGTTTCGACAATCTATGTAACGGCCTCTTGCGCGTTCTGAACATGCTGAGTACGTTAGGATGGCGGCTCCGATTGCTGCGACACCAATTAACGCGCCACCGGGGCATAGGAACCCTACACTTCCTGCACAGACTCCCGCAGCAATCGTTATGCCGGCACCAGCCTCTATACCGGCTAATACTCCGCAAAAGCCGATATCAATATTAAAATCTGCGTCGCAAACAAAGCAGGGTTTTGTAGAAACTCCCTGCTCATAATCGTAGTACTTTGCGCGCAAAGGAGGCAGCGTCGCAAGTTTCTTCTCCTTAAGATATGTTAAAGCCGTTTCCCGAGTGAATGTGAATTCTGCTCGTGTTGCTTTACTGAATGAGTCAATTGCTTGACTATGCTCAAGTGGTATGGTTTCAAGGAGAGATCCTGATGAGTCCCTTACATACAGATTTATGCTTTCAGGTTTGTCTACGCGAGCATCCGTTGAGACAGCATAGAAAGTTTCTCCAATTTGATAGCCTGACAATATTTCTCCATCGTATCGGGGCTCAACAGTTCGTCCTCTAATTTTCATTAGAACCAAGCGTCCGCGATCATCATATTGGGCATTTTTAAGTGCCGCTTGCAACTCAACCCTGCTTTTCTCTGCGGACATAAAAAGCTCAGCCCTTGCTGGTATGGCGCAAGACGGTTGTATAACTTCTGCCTCAGCTTGAATCGGACGGTGCATTTGGGGTTCTAGCTGAGCCGACTGTACCCCAGCTATATGCTGTATTCCAAAGAGCCAAAGAAATAGCCAACCCCTGATTTGCAATTTCATCGCATTCTCCACTTAATTATTTACTATTGAAGGAATACGTACATTATGCTTAACTGCGGTGCGCGTCAAGATAAGTAGTCGTTGCATAATTTACGCAGCCATATGGCAAGTGTTTTGTTGCGCCATGTACAGATGCGTGGTGTTACAGAAGTAACCGGTAACCCGTCGGCGTTCTTGCGTTAACCGCCGACGCCGTATAGATCAGAGCGCAGCGGATTCGCCGCAAACAGCTGCTTCCAGCGCCGTGGTGTCAGTTCATCGACCTTTGACGCAGGATGCTGACCAACACGCTGCAATACATCGACGAAAT
>JBBRFJ010000064.1:0-16343 GCA_038224475.1 Burkholderiales bacterium | reverse complement strand
GTCTCGTCCAAGGTGACGCTCAGCCTAGGTTTGGTCACGCAGATTCCGGTTCAAACCACCACCGCAGAATTCATGATCGGGCGCGCCGACCACGCGCTTTATGAGGCCAAACATATGGGACGCAATCGGTTTGCCGTGTTTGCGGCGAATCCGTCGCCATAAGTCCGCTGCATTCCAGACCAAGGAATTGAAGGCAGTAAACAGTTTCCGGCTTGATGGCAATATTCGCAGCCTGACAATCTTCCCGTTCAGATCAGTAAATGCACGACGGATTTCGTGTGCTGACCATGTTTGTCATACAAAAATTAAATGGTAAGCGAATACATGTTGTCTTTGATGTCCCCTCACCCTGCATAGCCGGTGAAAAAAGTGCGCGCCTTGAGCCAGACCTTGCTTCATCACCGTAAAGGCGGCTTGGAATGGAGTATAAAACGGTCGTCTTTAACGCCTGCCCCTGCTCATCGACTTGAAACAACAACTCCGCTGAACCTTCAATGCCCGCCCGAGCTGCGGCGTAAGGAAAGCTCACTTTTGGCCGCCTGACAAAGGTTCGGTCGGTCACTGATTTTTTAGAAGCTGCCTCAGCCTTGGCAGGTCGCGCGGGCACTGACACCGAGACACTCGGCACGCCATCTTTTTGCGAAAACCAAACGAGTACGACGCCGCGGCTGGCGATCGGTGCGCAAAGCTTTTCATCGATTGCAGGTCTGAAGCGCCAAAACGACAGCACCTCTTTGATCGCCTGCACAAAAGATTCGTTGCCCTCAACAGGTGAAAATTCCGGCGATTCAAGCAGGCCGCCATCGTTCACGGTGCCGCTCACGCGAATTTCAATTTCAGGCTTGCGGGCGAGTTCTGATTTGGGAAACGTGGGCGGCACCACTAGTATCGGGCGAAAATATTTGTCGGCTTCTTCGATAGGCAACGGGTCAGATTGCGCGTGTGCCGCGCCCCAGATCGACAAGGCAGCAAGAAGTAAGATTAAACGAAAATAACTCATGATTTGGCCCTCGTATGTGAGTGTGATTGAGCTAATCTACCTATTCAACGGCCTCAAATGATCTTGGCAATTCATCTGCCCCAACTGGTTTGAAACTCAAGGATCAGCGGCGTTGTCGGGGCGTTTCTGTCCCAACATGAGCCCCTAATGAGCCATTCATAAACTCCTCAGCTGCATAGATAACATAGTGCCTAGTAGTGAAATATTAGCTTATTTATACTTAAATATCGAGCATTCGTATTTTCTCATCGCTAGCGCGTTTTCAGTTCGTCCTTATAGTCTTGCGCCCGCTGTTTAAATGCATGCAGATTGCCTGACGCTTTAATTTCTCGATCCAGCGCGGCGGTATTTCGCTTTAGTTCTGCGATGGCTTTGAGTAAGCGCGGCATGATCATTTTTGGCGACAACGCTTGGTGCAAGCCCAATCCAAGCTGCTCGCGAAACGGCATCTGCACTTGCCAGATATCCTGCTGAAGTTGAAAACACTGCTCCTGCAAAATCTTGTTGAAATGTTTGAGCCGATCTTCGGAAACTGCGGCCATCGCGCGCTCGTCGATTTGCATGATCGCGACTTGTAGCTCGAGCAGCTGGAGCAAGTCGCGTTTTTCATAGGCCTCATTAACGCGCTGCATGAGCGCGGTTTTGCGCGTGCGTTCCGCCGCATCGGGTTCGCGATCAGGATGGAGCGCGCTGACCAATTTTCGATAGATTTCCCGTAGTGACAAACTGGCTTCGGTCTCGGCTGCGTCGCGCTTTGCTTCAGCCGCTTTTTGTTTTGCAGTTTGCTTTTTCGCTTGCTTACCTGCCTTGCGCTCTGCGCCTTGACGGGCTGCTTCATCTGCCCGCCGCTGGCGTTCCGCCCCTACTTGTTTATGCAATGCCGCCGTAATGTCGTCAAACGAATTAATCTCGTCTGCATTGTCAAAGGCCACGCCAAAAATCTCCGTGGCGTTTGCTTTGATATGTTCGAGTGCTGCGTCTTGGCGCGCCGAATATTCAATATCGCTATGCTTGTTGTAGATCTGCTCAAGCGACTCGTCGCCGCCATCCATCACCAGGTGTTCAGCCATGTCACAGATCATATTTTTAACCGCCTTCTGCTCCGATTTGGTTAAAAATTTAGTACCCAACACACGGCTCAACGCGTCATCCAGCGCACGCACCAGATCGGCTTGCTTGGACTGGAATATGCGCAACTGCGGATCATAATCGCTCGCCAGTTTTTGCTCGTAATTCAAGGCGAGCGCGCGCCATTGCGCGAGTGATTCCCGACTCGTCTCGACTTGATTGACGAGGCGATTGAACTCCTTTTGTCCCATCGAGAGAGCGGGTTGGTCGGTCTCATGAACGACGCGAAGGCTAATCTTGGATGTGCTCATGCGGGTGGGTTTTATGCGGTGTGATGAATGGTGAACGCGGGTCGCCGAAATAACGTGTGTTGCGACAATAGCTTTGATGCAAGCCTGATGACGCCAAACCTATTTTAGCCAACGCAATTCGCGTGCCGTGGCCACGCCAATCACGCATAACGTGAGATCGTCGGGAATTTCAGCACGTCCATCGCTGGTCGGAATCCGTCCCCCCATCAGCTCAGCACTATCTTGCGGGAATCTCGGCGTTTTCTGAGGCTCGGCATAGCCGTCAGGGAAAATCGGCAACGTGGTTTGTAAATCGTATTTATCGGTCGCGCCCAGCGTGTGCAGCATTTCGTGGGCCAGTACAACATTGTTGCCGCCGGCCTGACGTCGTGAGGCGAACACATTGGCGACGCCCAGCATGCCCTTTTCCAAGCCCAGTGAGTGTGCCAGCACCGGTGTGCGTGCAGGGTCGTGGAACAGCGCAAACAGTCGGATATTAGGTTTGGTGCCGTCGAAGCGATCATGCTGCCATGCCCAATAGCGAAGCTTTAGGCTCCACATCATGATCGTGAGCACATTGCCGTCGAACGAAGGTGCCGGCGGGATGGCATCCAGCTCAGGGGCCAACCACATGCGAATGGGTTCATTGGCAGCGATGCCGTAACGTTTTCCCTCTTCTTGCATCAGGGTTGCGATCGGCTGAAAGGTTTCGCGCTTGAGGCTCGCGATATAGGCGCGTGTAGTCTCGGTTTTATCGGCGTTGATCGGATAAATCACCACGTCGAGCGTGCGGTCCCATTTCAGCGCGCGATATTTGGTCATCCAGGTCACGCCAGCAACGACAACCAGAATCAGCAGCAGGACAGTGACGCGAATGGCTTTAAACATGAGGCTTTGGTTGGAATGGAATGGCGTTGTTTGGTATTGTGGCGTTGAGAGAGGGTGGCGTCGATGAAGTGGAAGGTGGGCTGCACTTGAGCCGTCGTTGGCGGCTTGACGTTAACGCTTCAAGCGATCAAATCCGGCTTGCAAATCGTGAATCAAATCTTCCGTATCTTCCAGCCCGATGCTGTAGCGAAGCAACGGTCCACCGGGTGAAGGTGCCACCTTGCGGCCGTAACGAAGGTCAGCCGGTACCACCAAACTTTCAAATCCACCCCACGAATAGCCGAGCCCAAATAATGCATAGCCGTCAATCATGGCCGCGATTTGCGCATCCGAGCAAGGATGAAGCTCAACACTGAACAAGCCGGTAGCCCCGGAAAAATCGCGTTTCCACAGCGCATAACCAGGATCACTTTCCAGCGCGGGATAGAGAACGCGTTTTACTTCCGGTCGCGTTTGCAGCCATTTCGCCACCCGCAGCGCCGATTCGTGATGTTGTTTGAGGCGCACACCCATGGTGCGCATGCCGCGCAAGGTCAAAAAGCAATCATCAGGTGACGCGCGCTGACCCAGTTCATAGGTGGATTTTTTAAGCATCGGCCATGCGCGCTCGTTGGCGATGACGAGGCCGATCAATACGTCGGAATGCGCGGCGTAATATTTGGTCGCGGGTTGCACCACCATATCGACACCATGTGCAATTGCATTGAAATACAACCCGGTCGCCCACGCATTGTCCATAATGACCATCGCATTTCTCTCGTGTGCGACGCGAGCGATGGCGGGAATATCCTGAATTTCAAAGGTATGCGACCCCGGGCTTTCGGTGTACACAACCGTCGTGTTGGGGCGCATTAACGTGCTGATGCCGGCACCAATCAGCGGATCATAAAAAGTGGTTTCCACCCCCATGCGCGTCAAGAACGATTCACAAAACTTACGCCCCGGCCCGTAACAGCTATCAGTCACCAGCACATGGTCGCCTGACTTCACGACCGCGAGTAACGCGCCCGCCACCGCCGCCAAACCGCTTGGATAAGTCACGGCACGATAGCCCCCTTCAATCTCTGCCACGGCATTTTCCAGCGCCAGCGACTGCGGCATATTGAAAATGGCATACGTCGGAATCTGCTCATCTTGTTCCCAGCGCGCTTGCGTTTCGTGAAGATGTGCAACGCTGTCGAACAGCACCGTTGAGGCGCGATGAATCGGCACATTTACTGTGCCAGGCGTATTCACCGCAGTCCGACCCAAATGCGAAAGTTTTGTGTTTGTTTTCATGTGTTAGGTTTGCGACCTTGTGCTTTAAAGCGAGGATTGGCGTTAGCAGGTTTGGCAAGGAATCCAAGATAACAAACGCGCACTGCATACAGGAACTAGGGTCTCAATATAAACACCAGCACTGGCGGCCATTTCCAAGCAAAAATGTTACGAAAAGGCCGCCGGTGCTGGTGTTTCAAAAATATTTTTTCATGCTGCCTTCGGGAACAGCATCGGGGGTTGCACCGAAGCCGCCAGAGCCTGTTGATCAAGTTTGAGCAGCATTGAGATTTCGGTGGTATCAATGGCCGGATATTCGCGGCGGGCGTGAGTGATGATTTCTTTGGCCAAATCGTCGAGCTGCGCGAGGTTGGTTTTCATCCGCGCGCTGAATTCCTCAACGCTCAAGGTATCGCGCAAGCCGCGATTTAGCTCTGCAAACCACGGCAGGCTGGCCTGATCGAGCATTTGCATCGGATTCTTTTTCTCGCTGATGTCGCCCCACTGCCGCAAAAATTTCTGCATTGCAATGTTCAGTGCCTGCACGTTCGCCAGCTCGTTTTGCATGCGGCTCATGGTGATAATGTCGGTCAGCCGATTCTGGAAAAAAAGCTGACACATCACGCCCCAGTAATAGGTGTAATCCCAAATGACCTTCACCGGCATCACTTCAGGGTCACCGAATAATTTGTATTGGCCCTCATACAACGTGAGCATATTTTGATAAAGCTGAAAATAGACCTGCTCAAAAATACCCGCATACATTTCGACTGGTCCGTTGGCTCGGTCCTGGCGAATCAGCTCGGTGATATAGGTGTTACCGATCGCGATGAAGTCACTGCCGGGTGAGTAAAAGGGATCCAGAAATAATCCTGCCTCACCCGTCAGCGCCCAACGTTGTTTGCCGGAAAAAACCTGTTTGCAGCCGTAAGAGAATCGCTTGAAAAATGCAAAATCCTGCAATTTTTCGCGTTTGACGTCGAGCTCCTTGAACAACAAAGGCTGATGCTTTTCAAACCAGATCATCGCTTTTTCAAACGTGTTCATCGTTTCAATCGGGTGTAATTCTGCGTCCGCCACGATCCCGATCGAGTGGGAGCCTGACGCGAGTGGAATCAGCCATGCCCAGTAGCCTTCGCCGCACAGATGGTTGGTGGAAAGCCAGCGATTAGGCGGATTGCAGCGATTCAGCCACGCGCTATCTTTCGACCAATTATTGATATCGATTTTCTCGCTGATGCGAAACCACACCGCGTTGGCATTGTGTTCGTTGGCTTCCTGCAAATTCAGTTTGCGTTTAATCATGCCCGCACGGCCGGCCGCATCAATCAGCCAGCGCGAGGAAATCAGATGGCGCTGGTTCTCATGTTCAAACTCGATGGTGTGCAAGCCGTCCTGTTCGGCAATGCTGAATTGCCTGACCATCGCGCCGTCAATAAACGTGACACCTTTTTGCTGGGCAATTTCGGCCAACGTGTTTTCAAAAATACCGCGGTCAATTTGGTAGCTCGGCGTGGGCAACACCATGCTAGCCCCGAGTTCGGTCACTTGCGTAATATCAGTGGCGCCGTCCGAAAAGAAAAAGCGAAAACCAAATTTTTTGAGCTGATGTTGCTGGAGATGGTCTTTGAGCCCCAAGACGGTTTCAAAATAATGCGCGCCAATTTCGACTGACGATTCGCCGACTTTATGCGCCGCCTCGGGCACCGGATGCTCGCGTCGCTCAAGTACAACAATCTCTAAATCCGCAAACGCCTGTTTTAGTTGCAGTGAAAGCGTCAAGCCCGCCAGCCCACCGCCAAGAATGACAACATCGTATTGACGGGTTTCGCTGGTGAAGCTGGGATTTGAATGTGGATTCGTTGTTTGCATTTCCTATTTCCTATTTCCTATTTCGAATTTCGTATTTCGTATTTCATTTGCGCGCACCGCCGCTCAATTGCAGGACGCGTTTACCAATGAGCAGAGGCAACCGTAGCAAAAACGCACCGAATAACCGGATATGCATGCCGGTCAACAGCACATTGTCCCGCCCATATTTAAAATGCGATACGCCGCCTTCTTCCGCGGAAAAATATTTAACCGGCGCGTCAATATTGATCGGACGCAGCCCACTCCATACCAGCCGCACAACGACTTCAACGTCGAAATCAAAGCGCCGCATCCAGCGCGAAGATTGCATGGTTTCAATCAGCGCGGCGATCGGATAAACACGAAATCCGTAGAGCGAATCACCGATGCCCTGCCACAAGGTTTCAAGATTCGCCCACCAGTTGGAAATGCGCCGACCCTGCACGCGAATACGCGGGGCATGATGGTCAAAAACGGGTTTGCCCAACACCAGCGCGCCGGGATCGTGGGTTGATGCCGACATGAAATCCGGAATCAAATTTGCCGGATGCTGCCCGTCGGAGTCCATCGTCAATACGTGTGTAAACCCGCGCGATTTAGCCAAGGTTGCACCGCTCAGAACCGCAGCGCCCTTGCCTTGGTTAAATGGAAGTTCGAATACTTCAAGCCCCGCATCAGTTGCCGCGAGCGCATGCAGAAGCTTAACGCTTTCATCGTTTGAGCCGTCGATCACCACCCAAACGGGATTCCATTTTTCGCGCGCGGCGGTGACGGTTTCCAGCACCTTGACGCCGGGGTTGTAGCTGGGAATAAGCACCAGATGAGTGTGAGAGCGTTGCTGTTGCATGTTCGGTTATAGGGATGAATGGGATGACGATGAGTCGTTGCTTTTATTGCCGTCGTGAATGCGGTCGATATTTCTATCAGCTTTGTTGCTCGCCGTCTTAGTTTCATCGCCCAATAAGGTCGTTGATGTAAGCGACGAACGAAAGTAAGCGTCGAGTTCGGCGACGAAAATTTTATTACTCAGCATTTTGCCATCTTGGGGTTCATTGCCCGGCGGATCGAACCGTTTGCCGAGCGTCACGCGGTAGTGCAGCGGAAAGGTCGGCTTTTTGAGGGTGGGCCAGTGCTTGCCCAAGAATTCAGTGTTGGATTCGATAAAAATCGTTTGTACCGGCGCCTGCGACTTTTTTGAAATAAGCGCGATCGCGCCTTTGAGCGGATTAATCGGCTGCTCAACCGTACGTGTGCCTTCCGGAAAAACCAGCAGTTGTCCGCCCTCGCGAAGTGCCGCCACAGAGGCACGCACCATATTCGGCTGTGAATCATTGCGCACGAAGCCTGCCAGCCGCGAGCCGCCGCCAAGAACAATGTTGTCCCACAGCACCGCTTTCATAATGCAGGTCACCCGCGGCAGTCGTGAAATGACCAGTACCGCATCAATCAAAGACGGATGGTTGGGTGCCAGAATCAGGCCTTTTTCATGTTTTAGTGCATCGAGCGCCAACACATCGCATTTCACGAGGCCGGTTATCGCAAGATAAAACATGAACACGCGAAAACCCATGGTGATCATGCGTTGGCCCAGCCGGTTGCCGAATTTTCTCGGCAGGACATAGCGCAAAAAACCCGCAACGAAGCTGGCGGTTAGACAAATCGAGCCAAACACCAGCCAACCTAAATAAAGTGCTGAGATTTCGTAAGCGAATTTAAGTCGCGCCGCGATGCCTTTTTTTCTTTCTGAGGGCATGGACGTGCTGGCGGTCTCGTATTCGCTGTGCTGTCCCCCTTGCGTTAGGCGCGCGGGCATTGCCGGTTGTGTCAGCGGCAGCACAGGTACCGACGACTTCGGTTCGGCAGCTGATTCGGCGGTATCGAGGGCGCGAAAATCGCGATCATCAAACAAGCGCATGCTTATTCATCCCTCCAAACGGCGAGTATCAGACTTTTCAAAATGCTAATCATCAGACTCGACCAATGTTTTTGACTCTGTGAATATATAAGTCACGGCGAAGCCAAACGTCGCATAACTCCGCTTCTTGACCAGCGGGCTATCCTCAAAAGCAGCGCCATTTAATCGATCATATTTTGCAAACCCTGCAAACCAAGTGCGGCCAAATCGCTTTGAAATTCCGCCAATAATATTGGCGCCGCCATAGCCCGCCTTGCTTTGATAAGCCGGGCGGGCGGTGGTGGCATATTGAGGTTCGACGCCATACACGTGCCGATTGTACCCAGCGCTTTGGAAAATCGGCCCAATCAGCATGCCGGCGTTCCAGCCCGTGTTGTCTATATTTTTAACGTCCCAGCTGATTTGCGGATGCGATAACCAACCGACATTTTCAAAATGCTTGAAGTTGGTCGCGATCACGCCGCGCACGGGTAGTTTTAAAATCAGATTGATACGTCGGTCGTCGCTGCGCCACAACTTGGTGTTCAGCGATGGTCCGATTTCAAGTGTGGCGTCAAGATCAGGCATCCCTTGTCGCGCTGCGTTATCGCGACTTTTCAGCGGCACGGTGCCATTAATGGTGACATCGAGCTCTACACGATCTGTTTTGAAAAACTGCCCGCGTACGCTTTCACGATCAATCTTGATCCGCTCGCCGCGATAGACAAAATACGGCAACGGAAAAAGATACGAACGAAATTCGTCCGAGCCGCGGTAGTCCGAAAAACGCAATACCGTGGCACCCAACCCCGCTTCCCAAAGCGGAAATTGCGAGGCAAACGACTCGAGCGGTTTAGCCAGACAGGCGCATGCCAGTACCAGTGTTGCCGTGGGTATGCCAAGTTGCCGCTGACGGTAAGCTGTGAACATCAAGACTCCGAACCGGCCGAGGCATAATTTAAAAGCTCAATTTCAACCAGCAAATCGCGACGACAAATATCAGCCTCAAAGTAAACGATCTCAATAGCGGGATCCGCAAAAGCGGCTTCAACTTCCTTACGCACAATGTCAACATCGGCTGCGTGTCGAACATAGACCTTGATATGGGTTGCGCGGTGCGCAGCGTCTAGTTTATGGGCGCCCCGTTTTTCGCCTTCGTTCGTCAGTGCTCCAATATTGGCAATGGTTTCCCGGGTTTGCGCGCGCACATCGCCGGCATGCAGGGTTTCGTGACCCACAATACTGGCGGTGCCGGACACATAGAAAATATTCTGTGAAGAAGGTGCGAGGAATGCACGCGCAAAAGTCGGACTCTTGGGGCCATATTGCTGCGGGTATTTATAGGCACTGACTTGGCGGGGGTTTTCAATTGGTGTGCCCGGCGATACGGTCGCGATAAAGTAGATGACAAGCTGGGCAGTTTGACCAGGCATAACTTTGGAGCCCAGCGCGGAGGCGGCTGGCGCGTCGCGCTCAATCTGGCGGCCCTTCGCCACAAACGCTTCGTGCCGACCTATGCTGAATCTCCGATAGCGTTCAAGCGATTGCTCAGCCGAATTGATCGCGGGCAGATAGTGCCAGGCGCGCGAGAAATGTCGCATGCCTGCTTTGTCCATACAGTCAAATATTTGCCGGTAGAGTGCCTCGGTAATGTCCTCAAGGTGATCGTTGTCGCCCTGCGCAATAGATGCACATCCGAATAGGACTTGATCGGTTTTAGCGAACACGACGGCTTCCGTTTGGGCATGGGAGCCTCGTGAAACCGGCTGATCCGCCAGCCATACTTCGTAAGGCGCTGAGCCACATAGCGCGGGCAGCGCCACGCTCATAAATTCACACGGAAGCGCGCAATCAGGTGCAGCGACGCCAAAGCCGATAACGAAGAAAACCCGACTGCGTTCATCCGCATTCAGTTGCGCAATCTGGCCTGCCTCCATGCTGCGCATAGAAACGACCGATGGTGCCGCACCTATCAATGCCGCCGCCGGTAAAATAGCGGCTAGTTGTTGGTAACCATCGTCCGCGGCACGAGTTCGGCTATGTTTTTTTTGCGTCTGCGCCATGCTGTCCAGTTTCGCTTCACATTCATCAAGCTGGTTATGTAATAGATGCATCGAAATACCATCAAACGTCCGTGGATGGGGGTGCCTCTAAAGATATCCCCGGCGAGTACTGCCAATATTGCTTCTTTAACGCGCCAAGTATTTTGCGGCTCCATAAAAAGATCGCGCATGCTGGGTGACGTCAGGCGATAAATGAACCAAGAAAATTGCTTTGGCCCCGCGCGCATGACTTTATCGAACTTCTTCAATGCTGTAGCTGCATTTTGCGGCTCTTTCAGGCAAGTGTCGATAGTGTCTGCGCCTACAAAGCCGCTATTCATGGCCAGAAACACACCCGACGAAAATACCGGGTCGATAAATGCGAACGCATCCCCGAGCATTAAGTAATTTTTTCCGCTTGATCGATGCGACGTATAGGAATAATTGCCGGTGGCGGTCACTTCTGATACCAGCTTGGCATCTTTGAGGCGTTCCGCAAGCGGCGCGCACATGGCGATGGTATCCATAAAAAATTGTTGCGGTGAATTTTTGCGCGATTTTAGATAGTACGGCCAACATACCGCGCCCACGCTGGTGGCCCCATCCGAAAGCGGAATGAACCAGAACCAGCCATGGTCAAACCAGAACACGCTGATATTGCCTTCCAGCTTGCCCTCATGTCGTTTTGCGCCTTCGAAATGACCATAAATAGCCGCGCTGGCATGCGCCTTATTTTTTGCCTTGGTACCAAGCTGATTCGCCAAAATAGTATCGCGTCCCGATGCGTCGACCACGAAGCGCGTTTTGTAGCTCAGCGTTTGGTTGTCATCAGTGAGCGCAGTGATGGTCGCGCCACCAGTCGTGACCGCAGATTTGCCCGGCACTGTCTCATCAAAATCGACCTTGTTAACCCGACAGCCTTCAATAATATGTGCGCCTTTGGCCTTCGCATTTTTGAGCAACGTATGATCAAAATCAGAGCGGCGAACTTGGTAGGCATAAGGGTGGGCTTTGTCCCACGCGTCCGCGAAATCGAGCAATACAGATTTGTTGGCATGCCAAGGCGACACAAATTCCACCCCGTGCTTGATCATCGATTGTTGTTCGACTTCGGCCTTGACGCCCAATTCTTCAAGAAGCGGCAGATTCAGCGGCAACAGCGATTCGCCGATATGAAAGCGAGGGTGATGCGCCTTTTCCATCAGGACCACGTTGTAACCGCGCTCAGCCAGTCGTGTTGCCACGGTCGAGCCGGCCGGGCCGCCGCCGATGACCAACACGTCGCAGCTTAAGTCGACGCCATGCTTGCTGGCTATCGCTTCAACCCCGGATGAAGTGTTTACATCATGTTGTGTTTTCACCTCTGCGGGTATTTCCATACAAATTTCCTCAAGGGCTAGTTTGGGTCCGACTTAGCTCTGACGCGACGCCAGAAAGTACGACATTACGATTCTGGTGGAAATACCGTGCTCGCAGAGTGGTAAACAGAGTGGTAGATGAAGAAAACAGTAAAATTATCTTTCGATAATACCGCGCTTCAATTGGGTTTTCGGTGCGGTTTCGCACACAAGGTCGATAAAATGCCGGCGTCGTCGAGTTCTTCTATGCCTCAATGCCTTTCGGTATCACGTGACCTATCCGGTGCAACGTCAAACGCAGCAGCGGCCCAGTCATCACCGTAGTGGCAATCGCCATCATCACCAGCATCGTAAACAGCGATTGGGGAATAAACCCGAGGTCGTAGCCGATGTTTAGAACGATCAGCTCCATGAGCGCGCGGGTATTCATCAAATAGCCGATCGTGAGGGCCTCGTGATGATTCAGGCGGCCAATCCGCGCGCCGATATAAGCGCCGACAATTTTGCTGATCACGGCGACCACAAAAAATGCGGCTGCCCACTGCCACAGCTCTATGGAATTGAGCCCGGCGATATTGGTGCGCAAGCCGGAGTAAGTAAAGAATACCGGCAAGAAAAAAACCAGCACGAATTGGCCCACTTGCTTGCGCCATTTTTCGGTAAATCCCGGCAGGTCATGTAGCAGCGTGCCCATCACAAAGCCGCCGAAAATCGCAAAAATGCCGAGCTTATAAGTGCAAATACCACCGATCATGATCGCTGCCAATACCGTGGTCATCACCGTAGCGGGCAGCGTGTCGTCTTTGCCACCTTTAGCGTCAGCGGTGTCAGAAGTTTTGAGTAGATAGGCTAAGAAACGGCTGAGAAGCGGGCGCACGACAAACCAGCACAGCACCATGAATCCAACAATAAGGCCCAGCTGGATCACGGTGCCGGACACTGAAAACTGAGCCATGGCTAATGAAGAAACGACTGCGAGCAAGAACCATCCCACCACATCGTTGGCAGCCGCGGCAGTGATCGCGATGACGCCGATTTTTTGGCGGTTTAAATCAAATTCGCGCAAAATACGGCCGAGAATCGGTACTGCGGTAATGGACAGCGCGACCGCTGAAAACAAGCAATACGGCAGCTTCGCAATATCCGGTGCCAGATAAGGGTGTGACAAATCGCCTAGCCAGAAGCCGAGCGCGAATGGCAGCACGATGCTGCCGAGCGCAATGCCGGCCAGCGCGCGGCGGTTTGCGGTACTCTTTAGCTGTTTGAATTCAAAGTCTGTGCCGATTTGAAACATCAGGAGCGTGAGGCCGATCTGGCTGATGATAGTCATCGGCTCAGATGACACCGATTTAAAAAGCCACGCGAACGCATCTGGAAATGTCGCGCCGAGCAGCGAGGGCCCTAAAATCAAGCCCGCCATCATTTCGCCCACGGCACCCGGCTGGCCGAGTTTGCGCGCCGCCACGTTTGTCAACCGTGCGGCGATGATGATGATCACAAGCTGAAGAAGGGTGAAAAAAAGCAGGTTTTCTAGATGATGAACTGAAGACTGATTGGGCATGGATTGATTTTGAAATTAATTTTTGTGGCGGATGAATTGTCGATACGCCTGCGTGCCTGTGAACAAGTGGAGCGGCGTGGCACGATACAATCTCGGTCAGCAACCAATATTATCCTACCGTGCCGCTCGATTCGTGCCCTCTCTACCTAAAATCATTCTTGCCGTTATTGGTGCCATTGCCTACATTGTCTTGATGTATATAAGCGCACGCGCCCCGGATGCGGCGGCCCGTACCGTAGTGTTGACGGTGCTGGCATGGCAAGGTTTTGCGGTGGCCATTTCATGGGGCAACGGCAAGCGCTTGCTGGCGTTGCTGGTGGCGGCACCCGCGCTGTTGCTTTTCATCTATTACGACGATTTAAAACACTTTGAATGGCTGTGTCTCGTGCCGAATATTTTAGTAAACGCGTCGCTCTTTTTGCTGTTTGCACGCACATTGGTGGGCAACAAAACCGCGCTGATCACGCAGCTGGCACTGAAAGTTCACAGCCAAATGCCGGGCGGCCTGCCTGCCCCGATTCGCGCCTATACGCGTCTGCTCACCTATGTGTGGAGCGCTTTCTTTCTGCTTTCAATCGTGGCATCCCTGGTTTTTTATTTCTTTGTTTCGTTTGCGGCTTGGTCGCTTTTTAGCAACGTTTACGCATTGCCGATCATGCTGGCGGTGTTTGTGCTGGAGTATCTATACCGGCGGCTGCGATTTCCATGGTTTGAGCATGTGCCGATCATGGCCGGTGTCAGGGCATTCACTGCGCTCGCTGAAACGCCAACTGCCGCGGTGCCCGACAACGCGTCGAAACCAGCTAATGCCGCGAGCCCGCCATAGTGTCCGACATGAATGTGCCAAATGAATTGCCGCCAACCTGGCGACCCTCCGCCACGATTTGGGCCTCTGTATGTCTACATAGTGCCGCTGCCGCAGCGGTCGTGGTGCAGCCGGCAATATGGCCTTGGGCGATATCGGCGCTTGCCGCAAATCACGTGGGTTTAACGGCCGTGGGCTTGTGGCCGCGCAGTCATTTGCTCGGCCCAAATATCACGCGCCTGCCGGCGACGCTCGCATCTGAACGCAAGGTTGCACTGACTTTCGATGATGGCCCAAACCCGGCCATCACTCCGTGGGTGCTCGATCAACTTGACCAACACGGCGCGCAAGCAACTTTTTTCTGCGTCGGCGAACGGGTGCGCGCGCACCCGGAACTCACCCGTGAAATCATCAAGCGTGGACACTTGATCGAGAATCACAGCGATCGCCATTCGCACGCTTTCTCTACTTTCGGGTTAAAGCGTCTGCGGTTGGATATCGAGGCAGCGCAATCGACCATCGCCGAGCACACCGGTCGTTTACCGGTTTTATTTCGGGCACCGGCGGGGTTGCGCAGCCCGCTGCTGGAGCCGGTATTGGCGCGCTGTGGATTGCAACTCGCCAGCTGGACGCGGCGCGGGTTTGACACGGTGGAACATGACGCTGAAAAAATATTTAAACGACTTACTAAGAATCTGCAAACAGGGGATATTTTGTTGTTGCATGACGGTGCCAGTGTTGCAGTTGTCAATGGCCGCCCGGTTATTTTTGACGTGCTGCCACGTTTGCTGTCGCGCTTTGACGAGAGCGGCCTGCGCGCCGTCGCCATCAATTAATTCACAATGATATGAGCTCGACCGCGCCAACGCCAGACTTCAAAAAGTTAGTCAATCACGCTGCCACACCATATCGGCAGTCCGGTAAATTTGCGTGGCATTTCGCCAAGGGCAAGCTGGGCGGCGACCCGGCATTTGCCAGCATGTTGCGGCTCGGCATGATCCCAGACGGCGCGCGGGTGCTGGATCTGGGCTGCGGGCAAGGCTTGCTGGCTGCATGCCTATGGGCTGCCGAACAGCAACAAACCGCCGGTGAATGGTTTGATGGTTGGGCGTGCGCACCGGCGGGGGTTCGCGTGCACGGCATAGAATTGATGCAAACGGACGTTGATCGCGCACGCGTTGCATTGGCCGACATTGCCGGCCGCGCCAGTTTTGAATGTGCAAATATTTGCGAGGCAGCATTTCCGCCCAGCGACGTGGTGGTCATTCTAGACGTACTGCACTACATCAATTATGCCCAGCAGGAAGACGTTCTTAAACGCATCTTTGCCGCCCTTTCATCAGGCGGAAAATTGCTATTGCGGGTGGGCGATGCAGCGGCCGGCCTACCATTTCACGTCAGCAACTGGGTCGATCATGTGGTTACGTTTGTGCGTGGGCATCGCCTGCCGCGGTTGTATTGCCGGAGCGTGGCTGATTGGAAAATTGTGCTGGAAAAAACTGGTTTTGCGGTGGAGCCAATACCGATGCATCAGGGCACGCCGTTTGCGAATATCTTATTGGTGTGCCGAAAGCGCTAACGTTATTGTGGTTTCGCAGCGGCGGCGCTAAATTTGTTTTTTAAACTCAGCCACAGCAACACGATGCCGCCAATAATCATCGGCACACTCAGCCATTGTCCCATCGACAACCCCAAGGCTAGAAAGCCCAGAAAACTATCGGGTTCGCGTGCAAATTCTGTGATGAATCGTCCAGCGCCGTAGCCAATCAGGAACAACGCCGACACAGCACCAACGGGGCGCGGCTTTTTGCTATAAATCCACAAAATCACAAACAGCAGTAAGCCCTCAAGGGCCAATTGATATAGCTGCGACGGGTGGCGGTAAACGGCGCCAGGAAGGCATTCGTACAGGCCGTTGGTGCCTGGAATAAGTTTGTAAAAAGCCTCGGTTCCCGGCGTGAAACGATCTGCTTGTGGAAAGCACATCGCCCAAGGGATTGAATGCGCATCGACAACGCGTCCCGGCAGTTCGCCGTTAATAAAATTGCCCAACCGCCCGGCCGCATAGCCTGTTGGCACGAGTGGCGCAATGAAATCGGTGACCTGAAACAATGTGCGCTTGGTTTTGCGCGCGAACAACAACATCGCCACAAGCACGCCCAAAAATCCACCGTGGAACGACATCCCACCCTGCCAGATATAAAAAATCTCAATCGGGTTGGCAAGGTATTGGCTGGCTTTATAAAACACGATGTAGCCGATGCGCCCACCCAAAATAACGCCGAGGATGCCGTAGAAAAGCAGGTCATCCAGATCGCTCGCCTTAAAA
>JBBRFJ010000063.1:0-16493 GCA_038224475.1 Burkholderiales bacterium | reverse complement strand
CTATGCCGATTACGGTAACTTAGCCACCATTGGGCGCATGGCTGCTGTGGTGGATTTGCGCGGCTTTCGTTTCACAGGTGTCTTCGCGTGGTGGTTTTGGTTGGCCGCCCACGTGTTCTTTCTCATCGGCTTCCGCAACCGCATTTCGGTCCTGCTCAATTGGGGAACGTCATATTGGACCTACCAGCGCGGTGCACGCATCATGCTCGATTCGGAAAATAAAACTCGTTGATTGACGGGAATTTTCAGGCATAAATCGTTGGTTGTACAAGTAAAGCCACGTTTATGGGGTCAGCCCTTGCTTGTTGCCTTGGTTCAACAAGGCCTGCTGCAATACAACATTCGCGTTAACAATACGCAACGCCTCATCCCAATGTTTCTCGGCGAACACGATTTGCGAATCTGGGTAGCAACACGCCGCTCTCAAATCTCCAACAATTGTGACGCTTCAATCAATACAACCGTATGCCAACGTCAAAGTGCCACGTTCGACGCACTTCAATCACATCGACTTCGCGGGCTAAACCGGGCGGAAACGGCCGGTAAGGCAGATGGCTTTGCACGATGCGTCGAATCGCTTCATCGACTTCCGGCACACCGCTGGATAGAACGAACGTCACTGACTCCACGGAACCGTCGCTACGGATCGCGACCGTCAACATGGGATCCGTGTGTGGTCGTTTCGCAACGTCGCGGACCGTCTCTAGCGGAGTGTTAGATTCGATCTTCCGGGCCCACGTCTCCGCGTACAGCACGAGTTCGGCATTAGGGTCGGTGCGTCCCCATAGTCTGGCGCGCCGTGCGGTGCTTAACGAGTAGGGTAGGGATGAGGTCGGCTTTGGAAGCAACGTGGCTGGCGGCGCGGGGGACGAGACCGATGATGAGCCAGATAGCAGGCGTGATGTATCCGCGGCGGCCTCTGCAGCTTTGCGCTGTGCGGCTTCCTCGTTGAGAATGCGTCCCATCGCCTGACGTCGCGCGTCGCGTTTGGCGCCCTCATCTTTTTCCGCCAGCGCGCGTCCGGCTTCTTGACGTGAGGCTGACTGCCGCGCGCCGTCCTGGCGTTCGGTTTCGAGTCGTGCGGCCTCCTGTGCGGCTTGTCGTGTGGCCTCGCGTTTTGCTTCATCGCGCGCCGCCTCCGCCTGCGCCGCGCCCTGACGAGTGACCTTGCTACGCTCCGCTTCCAGCTGCGCCTCAAGCTGCGATGCGGCGAGCCGTGCGGTCTCCAATCGCGTAATTTCTTGGCGTTGCGTTTCGCGTCGTGACGCCTCCAGATTTGCGGACTCGATCCGCACGGCCTCTTGTCGAGCCGCTTCTAATTTTGCAGCTTCCGCCTTCGCAGTTTCCAACCTTGCAGTTTCCACACTTGCAGTTTCCACCTTTGCATTCTCGGCCCTTGCCGCTTCAGCGCGCGCCGGTACCAACTTATCGGCCTGCCGTTTTGTTTCCAGTTTTGCCTCTGACTGCGCCTCCAGCTTTGCTGCGGCAAGTTGCGCGTCTTGCTGGCGTTGGGTTTCGAGTTGTGCGGCTTTTTGTCGCGCTGCCTGCACCCGCGCTTCCTCAGCGCGAGCGGCCTCCTGACGCTCGGCTTCTCGTTTTGCGGCGTCGTGTTTCACTACTTCATCTCTGACTGCCTCCTCTCTCGCGGCGTTTGGAGGTGTCGCCGCGACGCTTTCTGGTGCCGCCGCACTTGCCGCCGCTGCAACAACGGGCGCTGGTGCCGGTGATGCCCATGGCGTGGGTGGTGGAGGCACAGCGAATGTGGCCGTCGCGGAATGGTCTACGGCGATGATTGCGGGGCTCGGGGTTGGTGGAGGAACAACCGCCGCCACATCGGTCGCAGCCGCTGGTTCGCTCTTGGCTGTTAGGGTCGGTGGTGCTGGTCGCCCGGGTTTTGGTGGGATTGATTCTGCGGCGGGCACTGCGGCCTGCGCTACCGGCTGAGCCCGAGCGAGCACTAGAATTTTGGAGGATGCAAGCTCTGAAGTAATCGTCGGCGCTTTGGCAACAGTCTGCGCAATCGTGGCCGCTGCGGTCACGTCATTGACAGAAAAACCTGCCCCCAATTTTGCAGGGATCTGCGCTGGCAAAGGTGCGTCCGGTAGTGCGGCCGGTGGTCTCAGGGGCAGCTCAGACGTGGCGGGCGGCTCAATGGTTGCCTGTTGCAACGGCTCCAGCGTGGACGTTAGCGACTCAGGCAACGTATTAGCGGGCTCCGCCGCGGTGGCCTTTGCCGGCATGAGCACGACTCGCAGATCGGGTGCCTCAAACCGCCGCTCTTGCCACGGCAAGCCGAAACCCGGAAGCCCGGTGCCCTGACCGCCGAACGTCAAGCTCAACAGCAGCGCGTGCATCAACAGCGAAAGCGCGAGCGCAAGCGTAAGTCGTCTGGAGATTGGAATTTAAAACCCCGCTATTCGGTTTAATGTTTTGCAGAATGTATCGCAGAATAAATTGGATAGGGTAAAAACTCGCTTTACCAGCACCACGCAGCCAATGATCGTGCGGTCGAACGATCAGTCGTTTTGATTCAAAAGCGATTACGCTGCCGACGTCTCGATGTCTCGATGGCTTTAGCGCATTAGGATACGGACTTGCGTCGCGCAAATGATGGTGGTGCTAGTATTCTTAGGCGGAGGCTGTTTATTTACGGGCGTCTTGAGCTACTTTCGGGCTAAGATGCTCGCCATTATTGGAGTTAGCTGTTCTCAACACTGATGAAAACCTAGGAGTCCCTATTCAAGCAAGAATTAATCGCTGATCAGTGGGTGCCGCATGGCATTTCCACATTGGGTATCTGCCCTGTTTAAAACTTCCCTCGTGGCCAGAGGAAGGCGCGGCGCAAACCGCTATTTATGCGCTTGCACAATCGCCAATAATTGTGGAAACAGTTTCGGCGTGCCGGCAACGACGCTGCCTGCATGCAGGTAATCACCTTCACCGCTGAAGTCGGTAATCAAGCCGCCAGACTCGAGAATCAACAGGCCACCTGCGGCCACATCCCACGGGCTCAGGCCCATTTCCCAGAAGCCGTCGAAGCGGCCACAGGCGACATACGCCAAATCGAGCGCGGCGGCACCAGGGCGGCGCACACCAGCCGATTTTTGGGTGACTTCTTTGAACATCGCCAAATATTTGTCGAATTTTTCAAACTCTTTGTATGGAAAACCAGTGCCGATCAAACCATCTTTGAGATTGATGATTTTTGACACGCGAATGCGCCGATCATTCATGAATGCACCGCCGCCACGAGACGCCGTGAACAGCTCGTTCCGGGTAGGATCAAAGATGACGCCATGCGACACCACGCCTTTGACGGCCAGTGCGATCGACACGCAATATTGCGGGAAGCCATGCAAAAAATTGGTGGTGCCATCTAGCGGATCAATAATCCACTGGTATTCGCTGTCGGCGGCTGGCTTGGATTCGCCGGATTCTTCGGCGAGAATGCTATGCTGAGGATAGGCTTCGCGGATGGTGTCGATCACGGCCTGCTCGGCGGCGCGATCTACTTCGGAAACGAAATCGTTGTGACCTTTGCGCTCGACGGTAAGTTTGTCAAGGTCATTGGTGGCGCGGTTGATAATGGCGGCGGCACGGCGCGCCGCTTTCACGGCGACGTTTAACATTGGATGCATGGCAGATTTTCATAAAGAACAAGTTGAAACGTGATTTTACTATGAGCAACCTTTCGGCGCTACCCACCATTTCGACACTACCTTCCATGCTTGATCGCGTTCGCGTGGTGATGGTGGAAACCTCGCATCCCGGCAATGTGGGCAGCGCCGCCCGTGCAATGAAAACGATGGGGCTGACCGATTTGGTGTTGGTTGCACCTAAACTCGCCGACGCCTGTACTCACCCCAATGCAATCGCACTCGCGTCAGGTGCAACCGATGTGTTGGAGCGCGCTCGCGTCGTTACGAGCTTGAATGAAGCAATCGCGGATACGTCGTTTGCGGTCGCGTTCACTGCGCGTCGGCGCGAACTGTCGCACCCGATTGTGGCGATGCGTGACGCCGTTACGACGGCGTTGGAAGTTGCCGCCGAAACCGTCGCGCCGATTGCGCTGGTGTTTGGTAATGAAGCGATGTGCCTGTCAAACGAGCAAGTGGATCTCTGTCAACTCGCAGCGACGATTCCGGCGAATTCAGAATATTCATCCCTTAACGTGTCGCAATCCGTGCAAGTGGCCGCGTATGAAGTGATGATGCAAATCGGCGCTTTTCAAGTGATCGATCACGCGCCGCGCCTGACCGCCACGGTCGGTGAGATCGACCATTTTTTGGCGCATCTCGAGCGGTGCGCTATTGATTCCGGCTTTCTCAACCCCGATGTACCGAAAAAGTTTATGACGCGTATGCGGCGATTGTTTACCAGAGCACGGCTGGAGCCGGAAGAGGTCGCGATTTTGCGTGGACTGCTGGCCTCCTTTCAAAAACCGCCGTCGCCTGCCGCGAGTTCGAGCAACGCTCAGCGCTTTCAAGTACCGAAATCCCCACTGAAATAAAATTATGTTTGAACGAATAAAAGAAGATATCGAAAGCGTTTATGTGCGCGATCCCGCGGCCCGCAATGCCTGGGAAGTGCTGACCTGCTATCCCGGTTTGCATGCGATCTGGCTGCATCGCGGCATCTCGCATCCGCTGTGGAACAACGGCTTCAAATGGCTTGCACGCTTTGTTTCGGTGATTACGCGGCCGTTAACCGGCGTTGAAATTCATCCGGCCGCGAAGGTTGGACGGCGGGTTTTTTTCGATCACGCCATCGGTATCGTGGTCGGTGAGACCGCAGAAATCGGCGACGATTGCACGCTTTACCAAGGCGTCACGCTCGGTGGTGTATCGCTGAATGAAGGGAAACGTCATCCGACCCTAGAGAATGGCGTCACCGTCGGCGCAGGGGCCAAGATCCTCGGTCCGTTCACGGTTGGTGCGGGAGCCAAAATTGGCTCGAATTCCGTGGTGGTAAAAGCCGTCCCCGCGGGCGCGACCGTGGTTGGTATACCGGCTCGGATTGTTGAAGGAATCGAAGGTGTCGCGGGCAAAGCGTTCTCGGCCTACGCCGTTACCACCAATGAAAACGATCCTTTGAACTCTGTCTTAAAAACCCTCGCAGCGAGATCCGATGTGAGTGATGCGCAGATCGCGGCGTTGTTGAAACGGGTGGCAGAACTGGAAGCTGAACTTGTTGGGCCAAACGAACGCACTGGTCTTACGAGAACGGGCTGAGCGCACACGCTGAAGGGGAAAAAGTTGACCCGCGGTTTCAATTCTCGCGCGATGCGATGAATGACGCGCTTTCAGCAGCATGAGCCGCCGTGTTGAAGCAAGGTTTTTGGAATAAAAGGGAAAAACCAGTTCCCGCGAGGGGTATGAGGCAAAAATGCCTCAAGCAAGCCGCCAATGCTAGCGTTTTAATTTTCCTTCTGGCGCGAATAATCCTATGTATCGCGCCAATTCATTGCGCTAGACTTATGTCTCTAAAAGTGCGATTTTGCTTGCCTTGTTGTGGATCACGAAAAACGTGCTGGCGCGAGGGAGGGCGCAACAGGTTGTTATGTTGAACGAAAGTTATGTCGGGTTTCAACCCAACACCTCGTTCTAATCTGGCTACCGTTAACGTTCAGAGGCTTTATGCGCAATATTTTCCATCAATCACTTGGCACTGCAGCATCTAACAGCGCCCGTTGTTCTATAGCGCGCACGATAATTTTCGTCTGTTGCAGTCTCTCCATTTGGTTTTGCGGCTCGGCACCTGGAATTTCCGCACCACGCGCTCAAGACACAAGCTCCAAAGCAACCAGCGTAGCAAAATCAAAAAGCACAACCAAGGCCGATTCGCTTGGCCCGAATGGCAAAACGGGGATGTGGTGGTCGCGCGAAAGTGGGTGGGGAATCAGCCTCACCGCCAGCGCGGACAACGGCCTTCTGTTTGCGGCAATCTACATTTATGACGACCAGGGCATCGCCCGTTGGTATACCGCGTCAAACTGCCGGTTTACAGGGAATCAATGCACGTCGCGTATGGAGGAAACCTCGGGCTCGCCCTGTGCGGCACCGTTCAGCCCGGGTCAAGTGACACGCAAGGATGTGGGTGAGCTGAGTTTGAATTTCGCAAGCTCGGCGTTTGGTAACTTAAGTTTTAATATCAATGGCGTCACCCGCACCGTGGCGATTGAGCGATTTGTATTTGCCAGCGGCGCAGCGCCCTCAACTGATTATTCTGGCCTGTGGTGGAACCCAAACGAATCCGGCAATGGCGTTTCAATTACGCACTTGGCCGACACCCTATTTGTGGCTTGGTACGCGTTTGATACCTCCGGCAAGCCGGCTTGGTATGTTTTGACATGCTCCGCTTTCGGAACCAATTCGTGCAGCGACACGCTTTATTCGGCCAGCGGCCCGGTGCTCGCCTCGACCTTTGATACCAGTCGCGTTCAGCTAAAAACTATCGGGCCGGCAACCCTGACGTTCAGTAGCAGCGGCAATGCGCGCATCACCTATCTGGCGAGTGGACAAACGATTACCAAAGACTTTGTGCGGTTTGTCTTTTGACCGCAGGCATTTTTATCATTGGATTTGCTGGTTGATCAGGGGGGCGGAGCGCAAGGTGCTATTGCGGATATTTCGCCATAGCCTTCTGGCGTCGCTTGAGATCGATAATCCCCGCCCAATATACTTGACTAATCTACTCAACTTTCCTATACTTGAGTCGTTTAGTCGGACATTAGCTTTGTCCTCCATCGAGGAGCGCTCTATATGAGACTCACCACCAAAGGTCGATTTGCAGTTACTGCCATGCTTGATTTGGCGCTTCACGCCAATGATGGCCCGGTTACGCTTGCCAACATCAGCGAGCGGCAGAAAATTTCGCTCTCGTATTTGGAACAATTGTTCGGCAAATTGCGTCGTAACGAGCTTGTACAAAGCGTGCGCGGGCCCGGCGGTGGTTATAACTTGGCGAAGCCTGCGGCGCAGTTAAATGTCGCGGACATTATCGTGGCGGTCGAAGAGCAGATTGACTCGCGGCAGTGTGAAGGTCGCGAGCCATGCATGGGCGAAAAGCGCTGCATGACCCACGATTTGTGGGAAAGTTTGAACGAGACAGTGTTGAGTTATTTATCCGGCGTGACTTTGGCAGATTTGGTGCAAAAGCAAAACAAGCAAAATATCCAAACCATCGTCGGCCCCAAAAGTTTGTTGAAAGTGCGCCCCAATAACGCCTCGCGCGGTCGCGCGGGCGTGGAAACTCCGCTTTCAGTCGGCTAGTCACTCAGCTGACAAAATAAAGAGAAATAAAATTATGAACCAGCCCATCTACCTCGATTATTCCTCGACCACGCCAGTTGACCCGCGCGTGGCCGCAAAAATGATTCCGTATTTGACCGAGATGTACGGTAATCCGGCGTCGCGCAGCCATAGCTACGGCTGGACGGCAGAAGATGCCGTCGAAGCGGCCCGCGAAGAAGTCGCCAAACTGGTGAATTGTGATGCCAAAGAAATCGTCTGGACATCGGGCGCAACAGAATCGATCAATCTTGCCGTCAAAGGTGCTGCACAGTTTTATAAAACCAAAGGCAAGCACATCATCACCTTAAAGACTGAGCATAAGGCGACGCTGGATACTTTCCGCGAACTGGAGCGTCAGGGTTTTGAAGCGACCTATTTGGATGTGAAAGAAAACGGCCTCGTGGACATGGAAGTGTTCAAGGCGGCGCTAAGACCGGACACCATTGTGGTGTCGATTTTGTATGTGAATAACGAAATCGGCGTGATTCAACCGGTTGAAGAAATCGGCGAAATCTGCCGAGAGCGTGGCATTATTTTTCACCTCGACGCAGCGCAGGCAACGGGCAAAGTGGTGATTGATCTGCAAACGCTAAAAGCCGATTTGATGAGCTTTTGCGCACACAAAACTTACGGGCCAAAAGGTATTGGCGCGTTATTTGTGCGCCGCAAGCCGCGGATTCGCCTCGAAGCGCAAATGCACGGTGGCGGCCATGAGCGCGGGTTTCGTTCGGGCACGCTGGCAACGCATCAGATCGTTGGCATGGGCGAGGCGTTTCGTTTGGCGCGTCTTGAAATGGCGACCGAGAACGAGCGTATCCGCATGTTGCGTGACCGTCTGCTCGACGGCATCAAGGGCATGGAAGAAATTTACGTCAACGGCGACCTCGAACATCGCGTGCCGCACAATCTGAACGTGAGCTTTAATTTCGTTGAAGGCGAATCGCTGATTATGGGCATCAAAGAGCTGGCGGTATCGTCCGGTTCGGCCTGTACCTCGGCCTCGCTTGAGCCATCGTATGTATTGCGTGCGCTGGGTCGCAACGATGAATTGGCGCATTCGTCGATTCGGTTTACGATCGGGAGATTCACCACAGAATCCGATATCGATTTCGCGATCAAGTTATTGAAAGAGCGCATTCAAAAATTGCGCGATATGTCACCGTTATGGGAAATGTTCAAAGACGGTGTTGATTTGAATTCGGTGCAGTGGGCGGCACATTAAAACCTGACTGCGCACCGAAACCTAGCCGTACACTGAAGTCTGTGAAGTCTAACAAGGAGCACGATCATGGCATACAGCACAAAAGTTATTGACCACTATGAAAATCCCCGTAACGTCGGTTCGTTCGGTAAAGACGAAGACGGCATCGCCACCGGCATGGTCGGCGCGCCTGCCTGCGGCGACGTGATGAAGCTGCAAATCAAGGTCGGTGCGGACGGTATTATTCAGGACGCCAAATTCAAGACCTATGGTTGCGGCTCGGCGATTGCTTCATCCTCACTCGTGACTGAATGGGTAAAAGGCAAAACACTGGCCGAGGCGGGCTCCATTAAAAATACCCAGATTGCGGAAGAGCTTGCTTTGCCGCCGGTGAAAATCCACTGCTCGATTCTGGCCGAAGATGCAATCAAAGCAGCGATTGCGGATTACCACGCCAAGCATGTTGTTGAAGAAGCAAAAGCGGCCTAACCCAGTCCCCAAGGAATATCGCATGGCAATTACCCTTACAGATCGCGCGGCCAAGCACGTTCAAAACTACCTCGCCAAACGCGGCAAGGGCGTGGGCGTGCGCTTCGGCGTGCGCACCACCGGCTGCTCCGGCATGGCCTATAAGCTGGAGTTCGTCGACGCCGCCGTGCCTGAAGATCAAGCGTTTGAAAGCTTTGGTGTAAAGGTTTTTGTTGACCCGAAAAGTTTGGTCTATATCGACGGCACCGAGCTTGATTTTGTGCGCGAAGGTTTGAACGAAGGCTTCAAATTCAACAACCCGCAAGAGAAAGATAAGTGCGGGTGCGGCGAGAGTTTCAATGTTTAGGTTGAGTGCTTAGGCCAGCTGCTCATGCCGCGCGCTTAATTTTCTATTCAAAGCCAGCAGTCTAAAATTTTAAAAGGGAGCGCACCACGCTCCCTTGTTGTTTGTGTATATCGCTCCCTTGTTGTTTGTGAATTAGGTTCACTTGCACTTTCTGTATCGGGCTCCCTTGTTGTTTGTGTACCGCGTTCCCTAATTGTTTGTGCAACGGTTTTTTATGGCTATTGATTTCACCAAAAATCACTTCGATCTTTTCCATCTCCTCGTTGCATTTCAGATCGACTCAGCCGCCTTGGATGCAGCCTATCGTGATGTGCAGCGCGAAGTGCATCCAGATAAATTTACCACCGCCAGCGATGCCGAAAAGCGCCTGGCTGCACAGTGGGCAACGCGTGCCAACGAAGCCTATCAAACACTAAAATCTCCACTCAATCGTGGCCGTTATTTTTTGAAAGTTCACGGCATTGAAACCGAGGAAGAATCCAATACCGCCATGCCGCTTGAATTTTTGATGGAGCAAATGGAATGGCGCGAAGCGGTGGTGGATGCCAGAGCGGGTAAAGACGAAGCAAAGCTGGATGAACTTGCGGCACAAAAAAATGCGGATGAAAAAAAACTTTTTGCACAATTGAGCGGTGAGCTAAAGCAGGCATCTACATTCGCCGATGCGCGCCTCACCGTGCGAAAATTACGCTTTATTGAAAAGCTGGGTGAAGAGATTGATGATGCGTTTGAAGACATGGAGCGGTAATTTGTTACGTGCGCAACTCATCTTTGTAGCGGCATGCTGCGCTGCTCTGCTGGTAAGCTGCGCTGGCGTGCCAATCATGACGATGGCGAGAATGGCTACGATTGAACCAAGCGATATTATTCTTGGTGATGTACGACAATTTGCGCTGGCATTTGATGTTGATCAAAAGGTGGTGCCCCGCGAGGCCACCATACCTACTCTAGATTTTGAGGTGCGTCCGAATGTTGTCGGCGATGGCCCTGTTTTTGAGAGAAAAATGCAGTTTGAAATTGCAAAGGACAATCCGGCCTCGCTTGGTCTCACCCCAACAAAGCAAGGCCGGCAATGGATAATTTATCGACTTTCGCCATCAGGACAGAAGGATCACATCGATTTTTTACAATACATGCAAGCGCAAAAAAGCAGACCTAATCCTCGCGGCGGAGGGACCCTAACGGCCTCAGTTTCGATTGATTTTATTGCAGACCTGATTCCCAAAAATGCCGATGAACACGTTGAAGCGTGGGTTCGGCTTAAAACAACGGCCGGATTTTTGAAGCTTTGGTCGGGCAATTCCAAAACGTTAGCGAAGAAAAGTTAATGGCACTCATGCAAATCGCCGAGCCCGGCGAATCCACAGCACCGCATCAGCATCGCTTGGCGGTCGGCATTGATTTAGGCACCACAAATTCGCTCGTCGCGACGGTAAAGAGTGGCGCGGCGGAAGTGTTGCTCGACCATGACAATCAGCCGTTGTTGCCCTCTGTCGTACGCTATCGGGCGGATGGTAGCGTCGTGGTGGGGTATGACGCCAAAGCGCAGCAGGCAATTGACCCGCAAAACACCATCGTTTCGGTCAAACGCTTCATGGGGCGCGGCATCGCGGATGTGGCGAAATATGGCGCGTTGCCTTACAAGTTCATTGATGCGCCCGGCATGGTAAAAATCGATACGGTTGCAGGGGTGAAATCACCGGTGGATGTGTCCGCTGATATTTTGCGGGTGTTACGCATTCAAGCCGAGGCCGCGTTGGTGGGTGAGCTGGTTGGCGCGGTGATTACCGTGCCTGCCTACTTTGATGATGCCCAGCGCCAAGCCACCAAAGACGCGGCCAATATCGCGGGCATCAATGTGTTGCGGTTATTGAATGAGCCGACAGCTGCAGCGATTGCGTATGGCCTCGATAACGAAAGCGAGGGCACCTTTGCCGTATTTGATTTGGGCGGCGGCACGTTTGATATTTCGATTTTGAGGCTGACCAAAGGCGTGTTCGAAGTGCTTGCGACCAATGGCGATTCGTCACTGGGCGGCGATGATTTTGATCAGGCGATTGGGGCGCATTGGCGTAAACAATTGGGCCTCGCGTCTGCCGATCACGGCGATACACGTCGCCTGCTGATGAAGGCGCGCGAAGTTAAAGAAATGCTGACGACCCAGACGCATGCAGAATCCACGTTGAAGCTTTCATACGGCCAGGAATTTAAGCTGCGTTTAAACCAAGACGAGTTTTGGGCGATGACCGCGGCACTCGTGCAGCGCAGCCTGCAGCCGGTGAAAAAAGCGTTGCGCGATGCGAAGCTAGGCGTGGCCGATATTGATGGCATTGTCATGGTGGGAGGCGCGACCCGCATGGTGCATGTGCAGCGCGCCGTCACCGAGTTTTTTGGTAAATCCACGCTCAACAATCTCGATCCCGATAAAGTCGTCGCCCTCGGCGCAGCGATTCAGGCAAATGCGCTTGCGGGCAATCGCACGGGTGAAGATTTATTGTTGCTCGATGTGATTCCGCTATCGCTTGGACTGGAAACCATGGGCGGCTTGGCCGAAAAAGTCATCCCCAGAAATTCCACCATTCCCATCGCCCGCGCGCAAGAATTCACCACCTATAAAGACGGCCAGACCGCGATGGTGATTCATGTGGTGCAGGGCGAGCGCGAGTTGGTCAAAGATTGCCGATCACTCGCGAGATTTGAGCTGCGCGGCATCCCGCCGATGGTGGCGGGGGCGGCACGCATTCAGGTCACTTTTCAAGTCGATGCGGACGGTTTGTTGGCGGTAGCCGCGCGTGAAACCGTGAGCGGCGTATCCACCCAAATTGAAGTAAAGCCCTCGTATGGTTTGAGCGATAACGAAATCGCTGAGATGCTCAAGGCGAGTTTCAACTACGCCAAAGACGATGCTGATGCGCGCGTGCTGAGTGAAGAGCGCGTCGATGCGGTGCGCTTGATTGATGCGGTTGAGGCCGCGCTGAAAAAAGATGGCGAGGCCTTGCTGGATGCGGCGGAGCGCGCAGAAATAATGACCGCGATCTCAACGCTGAAACCGATGATTGAAACCGCCGATGCCCGCGCCATTAAAGTCCAAGCCGCTGAGTTATCCCGCACCACTGAAAATTTTGCCGCGCGCCGCATGGATCGCAGTGTGGCTGATGCGCTCAAGGGCCGCAAACTCGAAGATATGAAAACCTTATAAGAAAACACGATGACCACGATTAAAATCCTCCCCCACGAAAGCCTGTGTCCCGCCGGCCTCGAATTCGATGCGCCTGTCGGCGAAACCATCTGCGATGCGCTGCTGAGAAATCATATCGAAATCGAGCACGCCTGCGAAAAATCCTGCGCCTGCACCACCTGCCACGTCATCATCCGCGAGGGCATCGGCTCACTCGATGATGCGGAAGAAAAAGAAGAAGACATGCTCGACATGGCGTGGGGACTAACCCCGCTGTCGCGACTCTCATGTCAGGCCAAAGTGCGCGGCGAGGCGCTCACCATCGAAATCCCCAAATACACCATCAACCACGCCCGTGAGACGCACTGATGGCCGCGATTAAATGGACGGACACGCTGGAAATTGCGATTCAATTGCTCGACGCGCATCCTGACGTCGATCCGAAAACTATTCGCTTCACCGACTTGCATCGCTGGGTGACGGAATTGGCAGAATTTGACGACGATGCAAATCGATCCAATGAAAAGATTTTGGAAGCGATTCAGATGGCTTGGATTGAAGAGGTGGAGTAATTGTTTTGGTGGATTTCGTGCGGGCTGATGGTTTCTTTCGGAATGTTGATTTGAGTACAGCTATACCGAACAGGGTTTGAAAGCCGAGCTGCAGACATTCAGCTCGACCAAGACACTCTAACGGCGGCACAAACTTGCAAGCTGATGATGTAACCAAATCGCTATGTGGGGCAGATAGCGTTCTGCTGCCTATTTCGAAATCGACGAAGGATTCTTATCCATGCTGCATATATTCACTGAAATTGTGCTTCCGTATGAAGCTTCCGATCTTACAGATTGGTCTAGTGGGCGTCGTGAGCGTTGGCTTACGGGTGAGGCACCAGCCCATGTCGCGAACCAGCCCAACTACCATTTTGGCGAATACTTCGTGCTTGCGGAATATGCCAAGCGAGGATGGACAGGTCATCGCTTCTACGCGCTGGGTGAATGGGAGCCGAATAACCCCAAATTGAGTGCTGGAAGAGCGGATATCGACAAATTTTTCAGCAAAGACCTGTTGGCAAAATTCCGGCGTGCGCGAGTCGAATGCGGGCGCGCGGATGGAAAAGGTGAACCAGACGTGTTTCTTGTCGCAGACAACGGACAGACGTTGTTCCTTGAAGTGAAGAAGCAGCAAGACAAGGTTTCAGGGGCTCAACTTGAGTGCATGGCTCAGATAAAGGGAATCTTGGGATCAGAAGTCGGCATCGTATACCTGCGCGAGACAACGCAAACCTACAAAGCTAAGTGTTACGAACTTGACCTCACCACTTTCATAGGCAAAAAAGTCGACGACTAACCCATCCCATCTATAACGCTCAACCTACTATCGCTTGTGTCGTTTCTTGACCGTATTAATCGAAACCTTTCACACGGTTCTATGCATCAAGAAACAGCCCATCACCACCTCCGGCGCGCCCAGATCACGTGGATGCCTCAATTTATACCAACGAATGAAAAACCGAACCCAGTAGAGCTACACTTTTTAAGTGTTCAAGCTATAGTGTCGATCACGAATCTGCTCTAGCAACTGGTCAATCAGGCGAGCAGACTGTAAGGGTTTTGTGCGTGGATTCATGATTTTTTAACTGTAATTGTATGCAAACTAATTAGTGTAGATCCAGTAGTCAAGCCAAGCTTTAAAGGTTTTTATGAAAGATATATACCGCAGTTTCAGATGTATACCGCAGTGCTTGCGGTATACATTACGTTAGGCACCTGAACCTATGCCTTCGAGGCTACGATCGTCCACCAAACTTCTCGGCGATGCGGGCGAGCACTACGCGCTCAGTCAATTCAGCTTCGCGGGCTGCTACGCTGCCAAAATGCCCGACAACTGGGAGGCATACGACCTTGCGGTCGAAACAGGCTCAGGGCTAACAAGGGTCAGCGTCAAAACTAGGAGCGAGAGTGACGGGTGGCCGAGCAGCCGGTGGTTCACGTTCGATGATCGCAAGAAGTGCGAGTGGCTCGTATTTATCTTCAAACCGAAGCAAGGTGTCGTTCGTTCATGGATTATTCCAACCGCAGTTGCTCTCGCATCCGCAAACGTCCCAGGAGTCAACCGGAAAGAACCGTGGATCCGCGAGATATCTTGGTCGAAACTCTTGAAGCCACCGCTGTTTGTCTTCGAGAACAACTGGGCTCTCAATGAAGCACCGTATGAGAAGCAAAGCACGGCCGCCGCGCCAGGTGCCTAACCCTTCCATCGAGCGGACTCGCAACGGCATGGCGCTTCAGGCCCTCATTTCATTTTGGGCCTTACACGCCCTACCGGCGCGAGCCGCTCATGTCAAACGTTAGATCGCAAGGCTGCCATGACAATTTGTACCGCTTGGATTCGACGCGTTGGCCAGGCAGAGGAGCTTGTCTTCTGCACTGATAGTCGTCTGCGCAGTTTCGGCTCATGGGACGCAAATCCGAAGATCTTCACTTTCAATCGCACAGACTGTGCCATGTGCTTTTCCGGGGATACGGTGTTCTCCTATCCCTTGATGATTCAGTTGAAAAACGCGATAGATGCAAATCCGAAGATGGAAAGTCGTTTCCAACGACTAGAAGTCTTTAAGGGCATCTTGGTGAAGACCATGAATGGCTTGCTTGCATACAAATCGGATTACGAGATTCCATCGGTTGATTTTCTCTTCGGAGGGTATTGCTGGTTCCGGAAGACCTTCAAGATATGGAGCATTCAGTACGAAGTCGCAAAGAAGGCATTCGTAGCAAGGCAGTTGACTGATGGCGTGTGGCGGAAGGGTGATCTTCCCGTTTTCTTCGCAGGCGACTACGTTGATTACGCGAAAGAACAACTCCTTAAGCTCCTCGTCACTCACGAGAGCTTTACGTCGGGCAATCGAATCGATATGGAGCCCTTTCAAGTTCTGTGCGGAATGCTGTTAGCCCCAGATCGCGAACAAGTACATCACCTTATTGGAGGGCCTCCGCAGATGCTCAAGGTCTACAAGAGCCTCAATCGTGTGCCGTTCGCGGTCAAATGGAAAATGAAGGGTGCCGATGAGACAACGCTTTTCGGCATGCCGGTCCGAATGCAAAAAGGCTTTTCGTATCCAGTCATTGATCCGACTACTTTGCTTATCTCCAACTCAAACTCATATGCGATCTAACCCTGCATTCCAGCGGACGCCTAACGGCGCCGCTGAATTTGAACGTTAGGCAGCTACGGCCATGAACGGATTGCGGTTCAATCAGACTTCTGAAGGTTTGGAATTGCTAATCTCTGATGACTCTGATTGGCAGCTATTCGATGAAATTGGAGCGGCGATCCAGCAAGAATTTCATGGCTTATGGTTATCCAAAGTCGATGGCCACGATCAGCGCTATTGGGATCTAAAGATTGATACTTCAATCCTTACGTTTCATCTTGAGCATTATTTGGGCATCATGTTGTTTACAGCCGCAGAATCACCGGACAAAACCACTGCAAACTCTTCGCTTCGGCAAATTCACAAATTTCTCTCTTCTTATGAACCCACTGCCTAACCCGGCGCTCAACCTCGCTCCCTTCGGTCGCTGGACGCTGCGCGATAAAGCCGCGCAGCGCCGGTTAGCTCTACGTTAGGCGTCAACACAGGCATCATCGCCCTCATGAGCCATCCTCCTCTGTTCCCGCCAGGCTTACACCCCGTTGACGAAGCCCAGTTGGAGGCCCACTTTGTCCACCCATTCAATGGGTCCACGACGAGACCTGCGCTTGTGTCGGGACTTCGAGCCTATTTGCAGGCACTACGCCAGGCCGGTGTCACGTTCGAGGTCTGGCTCGATGGATCCTTCAGCATGTTGTCGCCGACCGAAAATTGACCCACTTATAGGGGTTATGCCGATTCAATATTGACCCAGGTGTTTTACTTGCCCTGCCTAATTTTTAGGCGGGAGATAAAAGGTGATCACTATGGAAATATTAGGCAAGATTCGACGG
>JBBRFJ010000062.1:0-16772 GCA_038224475.1 Burkholderiales bacterium | reverse complement strand
CTCAATCGGGTTGGCAAGGTATTGGCTGGCTTTATAAAACACGATGTAGCCGATGCGCCCACCCAAAATAACGCCGAGGATGCCGTAGAAAAGCAGGTCATCCAGATCGCTCGCCTTAAAACCCATATCCGGGCGACGCTTTAGATGCATGCGCCCGAGCACCATGAACAATACAAATGCCAGAACATACATGAGGCCGTACCAGCGGATCGCGAGCGGACCAATGGCAAGGGCGATGGGGTCGAACTGAGGGTGGGTCAGCATAGCGTTTACCAAGAAATTGAGTGATAAATTTAGGCGCAATTATGGCACTTCGAATAGCCACGCCGTTAGCAGGCAAAAAACCCAGCGTTTATCGATCCATTAAGCTTAATGAGTGTGTATACCAAAGGGATATATTATTGAGCCAAGGTGAACCATGAAAACAACCAATATGAAAGCCACCATACGAATATTTAGACGCAGAAATTCTATCGCGGTGCGAATTCTGCATGCGTTCGAGCTTGAAGCGGAAAAAACTGTTGAAATTAACCGGCGCGTGAAAGCGCTCGTACGCGTTGAACCTGATAAGTCGATGGCAGGTTTGATCGATGGATTTAAATCGTACCCATCGGACTTTTTGCTGGTGAAAAAATCGATCTTTTACCGAAGCCTAATGCTGCGCTTGGACGCAGATTGCCATGGTTAAACAAGGCGAAGCGCGTAACGCCATCGTTACGCTTGATGCGTTGCTGCATGCAGGAAAAAAGTACAAAAAAATGCCAAGTCCTTCGCTGGCATTGAGGCCACTATTTCGTTTCGGCAATGATGCAGTTGGCAGAGAAAGTTACCTCGCACTACACGCATATTCCGGCCTATCTTGACCGAAAAGCCGCATCAATTCGCGCCAACGATCTCGTGATCGCGGCGCGCGTGCTTAAAACCTGACGTGAGTGACCAACCCCAATCGCTCATTCAAGCTTGTTACCACATTAAAAATTGAAAACTGGACAAAATAATCATGACCACACCCAAAGACGCTACCACTCCAAAATACCGCTCCTTCACCATCACCCAAGGCAACGAGCGCGCGCCGAATCGATCCATGTTGCGCGGAATCGGCTACCAAGATGGCGACTTCAAAAAGCCGTTTATCGGGTTGGCAAATGGCCATAGCACGATGAACCCTTGCAACGCCGGTATTCAGCCGCTCGCCGATGCAGCCGATGCCGCGATCCGCGAGGCAGGCGGCATGCCACAAATGTTTGGCACCATCACGGTCACCGACGGTATTTCGATGGGCACCGAGGGTATGAAGTATTCGCTGGTATCGCGCGAGGTGATTGCGGATTCGATTGAGACCGCATGCCAATCGCAATTTATGGACGGCGTATTAGCCATCGGCGGCTGCGATAAAAATATGCCGGGCGCGATGATCGGCATTTGCCGCATGAATATTCCCGCTATTTTCGTCTACGGCGGCACCATCAAGCCGGGTCACCACAAAGGCAAAGACCTGCAGATTGTCTCCGTGTTCGAAGCCGTCGGCGCACTCGGTTCGGGCAGCATGACGCCGGAGGATTTTGGGTGTGTTGAACGCAAAGCCATTCCCGGGGTAGGTGCATGCGGTGGCATGTACACCGCCAATACCATGTCCTCATCCTTTGAAGCACTTGGCATGTCGCTGCCATATTCGTCGACCATGGCGGCCGAAGATGAAGAGAAGCGATTGTCGGCAGCGGAGTCCGGACGAGTGTTGGTTGAAGCGGTTAAGAAAGGCATTCTGCCGCGCGATATCGTCACCCGCAAAGCCATTGAAAACGCAGTCTCCGTCATCATGGCCGTCGGCGGCTCGACTAATGCTGTGCTGCATTTCTTGGCGATTGCCCATGCCGCGGATGTCGAATGGACGATTGATGATTTCGAGCGTGTGCGCCGTAAGGTCGGTGTGCTCTGTGACTTAAAGCCTTCAGGCAAATACGTCGCCGTTGATTTACACAAAGCCGGCGGCGTGCCGCAAGTAATGAAGATGTTGCTCAACGCGGGCTTGCTGTTTGGTGATTGCATGACCATCACTGGCAAGACGATTGCAGAAACGTTGATCGACATTCCTGCGACACCACGCGCAGATCAAGACGTCATCCGACCCTATGAAAAGCCGATGTACAAAGAAGGCCATTTAGCGATTCTCAAAGGAAACCTCGCCCCCGAAGGCTGCGTGGCTAAAATCACCGGATTGAAGAACCCCGTCATCACCGGCCCCGCGCGCGTGTTCGATTCTGAACCGCAATTGATGGAAGCCATCATGGCAGACGAGATCAACCACGGCGACGTGATCGTGCTCCGTTACGAAGGCCCCAAAGGCGGCCCTGGCATGCGCGAAATGCTGGCGCCCACCTCCGCGCTAATCGGCAAGGGATTCGGCGAAACGGTGGGGCTGATTACCGATGGACGATTCTCCGGCGGCACCTGGGGCATGGTGGTCGGCCATGTTGCGCCGGAAGCGTTTGTGGGCGGCACGATTGCGCTGGTGCACGAGGGTGATTCCGTCACCATCGATGCGAAGCAGTTGCTGATTCAACTGAATGTTGCCGAGGAGGAATTGGCGAAGCGGCGGGTGGCGTGGGTGCAGCCGAAGCCACGGTATACGCGGGGGGTGTTGGGGAAGTATTTCAAACTTGTCGGGACGGCTAGTAAGGGAGCGGTGACGGATTGATTGGCAAGCAGCCTGCTCAGTCCCGGTGGGTGTGGATTTTCCGTTTTACGCATTTTGATGCGTATATTGGTTTTACGCATCTTAATATGTATATGTAGAATTACATATCATGTTGCGTATAATGAAAAGACATACTATGATGCGTGAAAGGAGGGTTAGTCATGCCCAGCTACGTTGTCCGCACCCCCGGCCAGTTGATCCCCATTTTTTCGGCATTTCGCAAGCGCAACGGCCTGTCGCAGGCACAGCTCGCACGCCTGATCGGGGTATCCCAGCAGACGGTTTCGCAGCTCGAACGGAATCCCGATAAGGCTACCCTGGAACGCCTGCTGCGCGCGTTCGCGGCCATGGATGTAGAAATTGTCGTGCGAAAAAAAGGCGACGCCGCGGAAGCAGAAGGCGCTGTTCCTGCCGAACAGGCCACCTGGTAGATCGTGGGTAGAAAATCCCACTCAAGGCCGCTTGCGCTCTACATGAATGGCGAGCGGGTAGGCACATGGCGGGCGGGCGCGGGACGTGACGAATTGCAGTACGCAGAAACCTGGCTGGCATCGCCGAACGCCCGTCCCATATCGCTGCGATTCCCGTTGCGGCCCGGCAAGGTGCCATACACCGGGGCTGAAGTCCACAACTATTTCGACAACCTGCTACCAGACACCAAGGCCATACGCGAAAAGCTTGCACGGCGATTCAAGCTGGATTCGATCGATGCCTTTCCCTTGCTTGAGTCGGTCGGGCGCGATTGCGTCGGTGCGTTGCAGATCCTGCCGGAAAATGAGCCTCCCCCAAACGTCAAAAGCATAAATTTCCGCGTGCGGTCGGCGTCGGAAATTGCGGCGCTGCTTCGCGAGACGGCGACCCCCGGTAGCAGCGTACTTCACGCCGCAGATGAAGCTGGAAATGAATTCCGACTTTCACTCGCCGGTGCGCAGGAGAAAACCGCCCTGCTCTGGCACCGGCAAAAATGGTGCTCTCCCGTTGGCACAACGCCCACTACTCACATATTGAAGTTGCCGCTGGGCCTCGTGGGCAATATGCGTGCGGATATGAACGGCTCGGTCGAAAACGAGTGGTTATGCTCAAGAATTGTTGAAGCCTATGGCCTGCCCATCGCGAAATGCCAGATAGTGCAATTCGAAGAACAAAAAGCCTTATCAGTCGAGCGCTTCGACCGGCGCCTGTCTGCAGATGGCAGCTGGATACAGCGCCGGCCGCAGGAAGATATGTGCCAAGCGACGGGCACTTCTTATTTGAACAAATACGAAAACGAAGGCGGCCCCGGTATCGACGACATCATGAATTTGCTGCGCACCGCCGAGAAGGGCTTCGATGATCGCCGTGTCTTCTTTGCCTGCCAGGTACTCTTTTGGCTGCTGGCCGCGACGGATGGGCACGCCAAGAATTTCAGCCTTTCTATCAATGCGGGCGGCACCTATGCGCTAACGCCGATCTATGACGTGCTTTCCGTGTATCCCATCATCGGCAAAGGCCGCGCGCAACTTGCGCCGCAAAAAGTGAAACTGGCCATGGGCGTGCGTGGCGAAAGTAATATGCACTATCGCCTCGGGGAAATTCAGCGGCGCCACTGGATTGCGACCGCACTACGAAACGGCATAGGCAATGAGGGCGAGATAATTATCGACGAATTGATTGCGCGCACAGCCGGCGTGATTGGTACGGTGCAGACACAACTGCCGGCAAGCTTTCCGGAAGCAGTCTCGGGGCCAATACTTGCGGGTCTGTCGAAAGCGGCAAAGAAGCTGGCAGCATGAAGCAGAATGCTTCAAAATCAGCCTTCATGAAAAATGCGATCAACCACGGCGACGTGATCGTGCTGCGTTACGAAGGGCCAAAGAGTGGGCCGGGCATGCGCGAGATGCTGGCCCCGACCTCAGCGCTGATCGGCAAGGGGTTCGGCGAAACGGTGGGGCTGATTACCGATGGACGATTCTCCGGCGGCACCTGGGGGATGGTGGTGGGCCATGTGGCGCCGGAAGCGTTTGTGGGCGGCACGATTGCGCTGGTGCACGAAGGCGATTCCGTCACCATCGATGCAAAGCAGTTGCTGATTCAGTTGAATCTGGGCGAGGAAGAACTGGCGACGCGGCGGGCGGCGTGGGTGCAGCCTAAGCCGAGGTATACGCGGGGGGTGTTGGGGAAGTACTTTAAGTTGGTGGGGACGGCCTCTAAGGGGGCGGTGACGGACTAAGGGGCCTTCATGACCTCATTTCCAGTTTTCGCGCCGACTCTTGAAATATTTTCAAAGTTGGCCGCCGACTATAAGGAAATTTCCTCGCTGACTCCTATCATGTTGGCTAACGAGGCCGAGTTGGCCAACTTGGTGAATTGCGCATTTTGGGGGAGTCTGCTTCAGGAAGAGGGTCGCCAAGTTTCAATTTCGCTCTGCCTAATCAGTCCTGACGTTGCAAGTAAAAGCATATTGCTTGAGCACGAACTTCCATTTACCCCCGAGTCGCTAAGAAAACTATCTCCCGCATTAGTCTCCCCCTCGAATTACATCGGCATTTCAAAGTCGGATTCTGGGTCGATGTTGATATGGGGGGTTGGTCGATTTCCACCTGACAACTCTGTCCGCTTAGAAACGCGTCGAGCGGGACAAATTTCAATCAAGATTGGCTTCGACAACGCTGCAATCTTCTATCCCGGGGCGGAGCCAAGATACCTTGGCAGACAAGGAATTGCGAGATTCAATAGCCTCCTGAGACTAGTTCTGAATGCCAGTGATCGCGATGAGGCTGATTTGAATCGCGCGGCCCTTCTCGGCGAACTTGTGGATCGAATGCGGCGCCACGGCAGAAGCGGCACGATCTTGCTCTTACCGGACTTTGCGAATTTGAACTGGGAAGTTTCAATCGCTCAACCAATTCCATATAGAGCAAAGGCAGGTCAGCCCTCGATCGCGGAGATATCGGGACAAATCATACACACTTGGAATGCCGTTTCAGAAAATGAATCTGATGACGCAAAGCGGCGCGCTCTTTTCGCGCAACTTTCCCAAAATCTTGACGTTGAATTGGATGCTGTCGCGGGCATGACTGCTGTTGATGGCGCGGTGCTATTGGACACAAATCTCAAACTGCTGGGATTTGGCGCAAAAATAACTGCAGCTCAAAACCCGAGCGGGCCTCCAAATATTCTAGTTTGGGAATTGGCACACGAGAATAAGGAATTCTCGATGCCATTCGAGAAAATTGGCGGAACGAGGCATCAGTCTGCTGCTAAGTTTGTTGCACGCCATAGTCAATGCGGCGCGATTGTCGCGTCCCAAGATGGGCGGCTTTCAGTGATGTTCTCGCGGGACGAAAACCAAGTGACAATTGTGCGCGCAAATCCGCTGCTCGATTAGGGAAACCAACCTAAGTCTGCCGTGAGTTTTCACAGTCGGCTTGCCTGGCATGCTCATCCGGCTTTGTAGCACCAAAGTTTTCCAGGGCAGGGGAATCTTGATGCGGTGGTTCATGCTTGCTCAAAATACTAGGTGAGATCACGATGTCGCCATCGGTTAAACCGGCGCGGACGCGGCTGGCGGCGTGAAATAAAGCTTAGTGGTGATCGAGGCCAACTCTTCGAGACGACTGCCGTATCCGGTAACCCCCTTCTTTTCAAAAGACTCATTGAAGTGGTACGGCTCCAGTTCATCGGCCGTGAGCATGATCACGCGTTCCTGATATCGGCCGTTCAACGTCTTTGCCAGCGCCTTCTCTTCTTCCGTAAAGGCCGCTAGTTTCGTCAGCAGGATGTATGCCTTCAATCGGCGCGCCGGGAGCGCATCTGCCACGCGCCGCAAGTTTTCGATGTCCTTCGCAAAATCTTCAGGCCGGATCGGCCCCACGTCTTTGCACTCACCTAGCACTATTGGTGCCGGGTCCGGGTAGTTGCTCGAACCGAGCCACACAAAGTCCACCTCACAGCGCCAGCTTTTTGGGTCGACAGTCGGCCACAAATCGAGGGATGTTGAATAACAATTAGATCCGAAATGCGAAATGTTCGAATCGAGCTGCTGCAACGTGAGGGCTACCGGAATTGCACCTTGTGCATTGCGCTCGACCCCAAGGATGCCTGATCGGCGAAAGCGCCAAGGATCTTTCATGAGCTGGCGCGTTGCATCGAAGGTCTCGCCGCAAAGATCGCACTTGCATACTTGTTTCACTGAATCGACGTGTATCCAATTGCTCATTTCGCAATGAGGGCAGTCCAACTCGGCACCCATTCTGTAGAGTCCCTTTTCCACCATGAAGCCGAACACATCCGGCGGTGTGAGTTTGGTGCCTCGGGCGCGGGGACCGAGATGGAGGTCGACATGGGTGGCAAAGGTTCCATGAGGGTGCGCTTGGGACTTGTCCGTAATGATCCTCGCGGCATCATGCTTCTCAACGGAATCTCGCAGTCCCGATGTCTTGAGCAGCTTTCGCGCACCAAGAATCTTGAAGACGCGCGCACCTTGTACGCCCTGAAGCTGCGTCAGCAACTGACGGAGAATTCGACCCCCACCGCTTGGCACGCTCTCGAATCCGGCGAGACTGAACAGCTTCTTCATAAGCGCCGGCACCGGCATCGCATTCACGAATGCATCGTGGTCCTCAGCATCGATGATCACGGCAACGCGCTCCGGCTCTACACGAAGCTTTGAATAGTCGAAATGCACGGTCCGGGCAAAGAACTCGTTTAACTCCGGTATATAGGGAAGCTCGAACGTGTGCTGGTCATCGTCATAGAGCCCGCCGATGAAGGATATGGACACAGCGAGCAATTGATTGTGCACATGGAGTTCGCTCAGGTATGGCTTGTCCGTGAGCGCAAAACTGACTCGGCGCTGCCCCTTTCCCTCTGTTCCCGGGACCCCCAGTGCCGAGGCACGCCCGAGCGACATACTTGGTGGACAGACCCGCCGTTCCAGAAATGACGGCGGTCAATGGCCATGCGCATTACATCCTTCTTGTTCTCAAATCGCGAGGCCGCTTCATCGATGTTTTGCCGGGACCAGATACCTGTGTGGCGGTTCCACTCAGCACGACTATCCGCGATGCCGCGCGTAAACTCTTGCCAGACGGGGATCAGATCAGCGTATCTGTCCCAATGAGCTGGATCGATAAACCAAAGCTGCACGTCGCAGGCTCGGATATTCCAGAATGTCACCAAGTCCACAGGGTCGGCAACGTTGCCAACAAAGAACCCTGGGCAATCCCATCCAGCTCTAACGTTGTAATCCCGCTCGATCTGCAGTCGCCCAAGCGTAGCCCGTGACGCAAAGCTAGCAATATCGCCCGGTAGCTTTCCTCCGAGCGGCAGACTCAATGTCTCCGGTGAGGCCAACTGTTGTAGCCAGTCATCGTAGTCCACGCCGATTTCTTCTACAGAGGGGAAACGCCCTAATTGCATGAGGAAGACGTCAGCAAGCGGATCGTTTTCATCCCAATCGTATTTCCGAATTCCTGTCTTGAAAAACTCACTCCAGGCCGGCTTGTCATGCAAATACGTCATGGCGTTGCCGATATCGAGAACGTTTGCAAAGCTCTGACCCTTCTCCGCCTTTACAAAGATTGGTTGACCATGGTTGGGATCGATCAGGTGAGGAAACTTCTTCGGAAAGTCGATTGCGGTGGCGTCCGAGCCGAGGGGGACAATTGCATCGAGCCGGAACAACTCCACCTGATCCTTCGCCTCTTGTTCGTGGTCGACTAGGAGAATGGGATTAAAGCGCCCTCCCCACATTGCATGCGAATAGGTCATCGCACGGCGAATGCTAGCAATGTCATCGCTTCTGACAGCCCAGCCAATGCGCAGTGGCCGATAGCTGAGATTGACGCGTAGAGTGTCCGGCATCGTGTACCCCGCGGTGGTCTCTTCGAATTCTGGAAGCAATCAGTTTACTTCGCTCGTGGGAACATTGATTAAGCTAAGTCGTAATAAGTAGTAATAAGGGACAGACCGCGGTTTCTTCGCACACAACTTCGTAGAATGCCATTTGGTGCGGCACTCCAGCATAAAACTTGGTAAACCGCCATTCGGTGAGCCTTTCCAGCCGTTATCGCCTCAAAAACCGCACCAGTTATAGAGTTTGCACTTTGCATCGGGACGTAATTTCTACGCAAAAATTAAAGCGGCCAAGGTAATTTATTTTTGCCTCGTGCAAAACAAATCACATTGGCCCTTTTGATTGCCTCCGCGGCACGGCATCACTAGACCATCAACGCCAGCAGCGACTCCAGCTTGTAAAAGCTGCCTGTCCACCCACCGGTCATGCCAGTGCGCTGCTTGATAAATTCTGCAAGATCATCAAATTAAAGGGGCCGTGGTGAATTGTTTTACGCGATGTGGAGCCAGCGTAATCATTTCCGGCCATCAAACGTAACGATGCGGAATACTCTATTGCTATTTCGCCCAAAACATACAGACCGCCATTCCGCAGGCCTCTTCAAGCAATTTCGCCCCAACGACCGCGCCAGTGCTTGAGTTTGCTCCAATCCAATCAAAGGGGCTGGATGATGGGGAAGTATTTCAAGTTGGTGGGGACGGCGAGTAAGGGGGCGGTGACGGATTAAGCGCTAACCGATTGCATTCCGATTTCTATTTGCTCGCGCATCTGCTTCCACATTTCAGAATCATCTTCCTTCGGTTTGTATTGCGCCGTGGCAGCGACAATGCGATCCACAACGCGTGCGGCGTGCTCGACGTGGCAGTGTTTTTGGCCGAACGCAAGCAGCGTGTCCCGGTCCGGCCAAGATTTCGATTTAGCCAGTTTCAATGCCATCTGATCGCGCGGCAAATACACCGTCGTGCATATAACGTCGAACAGCGGCGAGAGTCGACAGTCGTCGCTGGATGGGTCGGTGTAAAGCAAACCGAAGTTTTTTAGGTGCGCGTCGCCGTTGCGAAGAATCACGGAAAGCACGAGCGATTCAAAGAATTCCTGAAGTGAAGCGTAGACCAATTGTGGCGATGCATTTTGCTCGATGGCGAAGGCGATATTTTCGTAGGACCCTTCGTATTTTTGATCGTTGACCTTGCCTTGCAGAGAAACCATATCCTCAAATCCGAGGAATTGCCCTGTTGCGTCGTCGATATCGAAACGGCGAATCGCCAATCTCTTCTTGTCTTCTGAAAGCCAGAAGTCTGGCACCGAAATACCCGCTGCCTTTGCGATGCTCAGACAATGAAATTCGTTTTCGGCGAGCGCTGGATAATCATCCCCAGCCGTTTTCACAATCAGTCTTTTCCCGCGCAATGTCGACTTCTCGCCAATCGATGGCTTCGATCTAGGCGGAATAATTAATTCTCTCTCAGTTACGGCCGGATAAATATCGTCAACCGCGTTGAGCATTATTTTTGGTTGCACACCCGATATGCCAGAGGACGAAATGAGGTATTTGTCGCATAAGTCCTGAAAGAGATTTTGCGACCCCTCGGATTGAAGAATTTCTTTCAGACTCTCTGCGCCCAATTCATCGGCAGGCATTTCTGGCGAGTGGCTTAGCCGCAACCGACCGACGCGATTTCCACCGGCTAGCGCCAGCAGTGCCATGTCGTCCATTCGCATCGTTTTAGAAAAACGTTCGACAATTCGTTCCCGCAAAAATCCTTCGGGCAGCGAAGTCTGAAATACCGGAAAGATCGGTGACGATTTATATGACGCCGCGACAACTGGCATCGACAGCGCAATCGCGTTCCGTTGATCAAGCGCGGCGACGGCCTGCGCAGCATAGGTAAAGACGTGTTGGCTCTCTTTTGAAAGCAGCCCCGATAATCCATCAGCCGTGCCGACGAACAGCGCTTTTAGGCGCGGATGGGTGTCCTTCGATTTAAGTGTCGTTACCATAGAGATCACTCAATTCATCCAACGTCGGGCGTGTCCGTGAGGCCGTCTTTATCGTTAGCCCTAGCGCATTCAGCGCACGAAATAGAATGTCGATTCGGGTACCTGGGTCGCCGCTTTCCAATCGCTGATATGTGCGCCGTGGAATGCCCGAAGCCCGGGCGAATTGCTCCTGCGTAAGTCCCCTAGCGAGCCGGGCAGTTTTGATTTCGTACAAAATGGGCGACAAATGATTCATGCGCCAATAATGGCGCAATTAAAGTATATCGTCAAGTATTGCGCCGTAAGTGGCGCATTTGAAAGTGTGTGGCTGCCGTATTATGGTTTTGCGGTGGCTTCGGCATTATGTGCAAGCCGCTGGGCGGCGAAAGCTGCTAGTTCTCCGTAAATCTAAACAACTTCATGATTTTTAGATTTTAGAGACGAAATCACTACTGCTGTGCACCCGCTCACAAATGCTTAAACAAACAAGCGCCGAAGCCTCGCCGATCCATACCCGTTATTTCTTCGCAGTAACCGGCAAATCCAACATCGCCCCATACACCAGCGCCCCAACCTGTTCGCGATAGTATTTGCGAATGTCGCCCGGCGCAACGGTGCCATACACCACGACCAAATGCTCTTTGGGGTCGACCCAAAACGCGGTGCCATTGGCGCCGTTCCAGGTGTAGTCGCCCGCTGTGCCCGGGGTGGCGGCGATGCCGTCTTGTAAGCGCACCGCGACACCTAAGCCAAAGCCGTAGCCTTCACGATGCGGCTCCACACCGGCCACATTATTTTTAATGTTCGTACCCAAATGATCGCTTGTCATGGCGCGAACCGTCTTGGGGCTGAGCACCCGCTTGCCGTCGATTGCACCACCGTTCAACAGCATTTGGCCGAAGCGCAAATAATCGCCCACGGTTGAAAACGCGCACGAACCTGCGCAATCAAATTTCACAGCTTCGTCGAGAATGGCGATCTTTTGATCGCGACCAGAAATAGGGTCTTTTGCCAAAGGTCGTGCGAGACGTTTGCGTTTATCAGCGGGCACATTGAATGTGGTGTCGGGCATGCCGACCTTGTCCCACACGGAGGATTTCAAAAAATCGCCGAGTCGCTTGCCACTAATTTTCTCAATCACCAAGCCGAGCACATCAGTGGAAAAACCATAATCCCAGACCGTGCCTGGCTGATAAAGCAGCGGTGTGGCACCGAGCCTGGCAATAAATTCTTCTCCCGTATAGAGTGCTGCCGCCGGTGCCGAGCCCGAGGGATAGAGCTTATGCACCGCGCTATCGCCGCGCCCGCCGTACGTTAAGCCCGACGTGTGGCGAAATAGGTCTTGAATGAAAATAGGTTTGGCAGGCTCAAGTTTAATTTCACCGCTGCCATTGACCACGCCCACATTCATCTTTGCGAACGCGGGCAAATATTCAGCGAGCGGCGATTTTAGGGGCAGCCGACCTTCTTCGTTAAGCGTCAGTCCCCCGACGTACGACATCACTTTGGTCATCGACGCTAGATTGAAAATGGCGTCGGTGGTCATGGCCTCATTGGTGGCTTTATTTAAAAACCCATAAGCTTTGTAATGCACCAGCTTGCCGTCACGTGCAATGGCGACGACGGCACCAGGCACTCGATTCGCTGCAATTTCACGCGCGAAAAACTGATCGATTCGTGCCAAACCCTCTGAGGAAAACCCCACCGATTCTGGACTTGAAACAGGTAGCGGTGGTGCCGCAACAGCGACCACTGATAAGGCCAGCACGGCTAATGAAAACAAAGCGTGCGCGACAAAATTACGTTTTCCAATTTGCATAAAACCCTCCGAGGTTTAGTTTGAGCGATTCTCCAAACGGGCTTCAGCTTTTAGAAAACGCTGGCCATCAGTAAATCGCCAAGCTAGTCTAAACTCGCGGCCAGCATCGTGGCTTGGCGTAAATCAATGCGGTTCATTCGCCTGCAGGAGGTGGCTAGGTTTAACCACTGACGAACCTCAATACATCCGCTTCATCGCACAAATCTTGTTACCCGCAGGATCACGCAAATACGCGAGATAGAGTTGGCCTTTCGGACCTTCGCGCAGACCTGGTGGGTCTTCGCATGCCGTGCCACCATTGGCGACACCTGTTGCGTGCCACGTATTGCCGATCTCCGGGCTTTCGACCGCAAAACCAATCGTGCCACCGTTGGCCGCACACGCCGCCTCGCCGTTGATCGGCTTGCTGATCGCGAAAACACCGGTTTTAGTCATGTAAAACACACGGCCCTTATCGTCCATTCTGCCGGGCGGCACACCGAGCGTGCCCAAGATGGCGTCATAGAATTTCTTCGAAGCGTTAATATCGTTGGCACCGACCATGATGTGGCTGAACATTGCTTTTCTCCCCTAAGTTAATGGCCAGATGGTACGTCAATATGGTTGACGCCTCAAGGGAGCGCATAGCGAAAGAGCCTCACTTACCCAAACCGCGTAGCACCCACCACTACGCCGAGTAGTAGTTCCCGCAACTCAAGAGCTTTTTACTGGCGGATGTAATGTCACATCGTGCATATTTCGGTTGCAGGCATGTGCCTGTCCACGAAAGGACTTTATGTCGCGAATCTCTGTTTCCCGCGCTTCATTGCTGGTCGCTGTTCCGCTGTTGGTATCGCTGGCGGGCTGCTACGTTATTCCGATCGACAATCAGGGTCGGCCATCGAATATTGCTTATTCGCCCGTGCCGCCGCCTTATCCCGTCTTGCCACCCGCGCCGTCGCAAATCAATCTGGTGGCGAGGCTCTACCCGGCGAATGATGCGGCTGCATCGACGGGCATCTTGATCGGTCAGGTCGTAAATAATCTGAATGGCCGCGGGACATTTAACGTCAACGCGGGCAATGAAAGTTTTACGGGAGAGGCCACCCGCAGCGGCCAAGGCGCTATCCAAGGCAACGCCAATGCCGCCGGTTCGCGCGGCGGCTATGTCCGTTGCGCCTATACGATGAACACCAGCAGCCAAGGCAGCGGTGAGTGCACTTTCTCCACCGGCGGGCGCTACACCATGCATTTGGGTAGTTAATCGCGCATTCGAATAAGTGCCGAATACACGCAAAAACCCCTATTCGGCGGGCCTCTTGGCGCATAAATACGCCAAGAGGCCCGTCTTTGCTTGGGTTCTTTATTTCAAAAATATTTGATACGCCGGATTCTGAGTCTCATCGACATATTCGAAGCCGAGCGTTTTCAGGAATGTCGCGAAGCCGCCGCGTTCATTTTTTGGGATTTGCAAGCCGACCAGAATTCGACCGACGTCAGCGCCGTGGTTGCGGTAATGGAACAGGCTGATGTTCCAATTGGGACTCATGCTGGTGAGGAATCGCATTAATGCGCCGGGGCGCTCGGGGAATTCAAAACGATAAATCGATTCTTCGTGCGCAAGCGCTGAACGCCCACCCACCAGATGCCGCACATGCAGTTTTGCCATCTCATCGTCGGTGAGATCCATTGTTTTGAAGCCTTGTTTATTAAAATGCGCGACCAGTTTTTTCGCCTCATCCGGCCCTTGGATTTGTACACCCACAAACAAATGCGCGACCTTGGCGTCGGCAATGCGGTAATTGAATTCCGTCACGTTGCGCGGTCCGATCAGCTCGCAAAATCGGCGGAAACTGCCGCGCGTCTCGGGCACTGTCACGGCGAGCAAGGCTTCGTGATGCTCGCCCACCTGCGCGCGTTCAGCGACAAAACGAAGACGGTCAAAATTCATGTTCGCCCCACAGCAGATGGCCACGAATGTTTTATCTTTTGCTTTTTCACGGGCAACATAATGCTTGATACCCGCCAGCGCTAATCCGCCCGACGGCTCCATCACAGAGCGCGTGTCCTGATAGATGTCCTTGATCGCCGCGCAAATTTCATCGGTCGATACCAAGACGATCTCATCAACCAATTCTTTGGCCATGCGAAATGTTTCTTTGCCAACCTGCTTCACGGCAACCCCGTCGGCGAATAAATTCACATGCGACAAGGTCACCCGCTTATTGGCTTTTAGCGACTGATACATTGCGTTCGAGTCGACCGGTTGCACACCGATAATTCTTGTTTTTGGCGACAGCGCTTTGATGTACGCCGCGATACCCGCAATCAAACCACCGCCGCCTATCGGCACAAAGACCGCATCAATCGGGTGTTGATGTTGACGCAGAATCTCCATGCCGATGGTGCCTTGGCCCGCGATGACCAGCGGATCATCGTAAGGATGTACATAGGTCAAATTTTTGGTGGCCGCGAGTTTGTTGGCAAAGCTGCTGGCCTCGTGATAACTGTCGCCATGCAAGACCACCGTCGCGCCCCGCCTTGCGACCGCATCCACCTTGATCTTTGGAGTGGTGACGGGCATGACGATAGTGGCTTTGCAGTTAAGTTTCTGCGCCGCCAGAGCAACACCTTGCGCATGATTGCCCGCACTCGCACAAATCACGCCGCGCTTCAGTTCTGCCGTGGTGAGGTGCGCCATCTTGTTATAAGCACCGCGCAGCTTGAATGAGAATACGGGCTGCAGATCTTCGCGTTTGAGCAACACGCGATTACCGACGGATTGCGAAATACCGACCGCGAGTTCCAGCGGCGACTCAATCGCGACGTCATACACACGTGCAGTCAAAATACGCTTGAGATAATCCTCTTTCACGTGCGTCCTTTTATTTTTCCTAGCGGTTGTGCTTGAGTTTGTGTTCGCACGGTCAAGTTGAGTCAGAATAGCTCACCAATTTAGCAGGAAATTCGCTATGCTTGATTGTTGCTGCACAACAAACACTTTCGCCGAACCTACATAGCCGAAATCATGGATCAAAACGCTCTCAAACTAGCCGCCGCAAAGCTCGCACTCGATTACATTGAAGACAACACCATCATCGGGGTGGGGACCGGCTCCACGGTGAACTTTTTTATCGCCGAATTAATTCGCACCAAAGCGCCGATCAAGGCCGCGGTTTCCAGCTCAATTGCCAGCAGTAAATTGCTGCGCGAGGGTGGATTTGAGGTCATGGAATTGAACGATGCGGGTACGTTGTCGATCTATGTCGATGGCGCGGATGAAATAACCCGCGATCTCGCCATGATCAAAGGCGGCGGCGCGGCATTGACTCGCGAGAAAATTGTGGCGGCGGCGAGCGAGAAATTTATTTGCATCGCTGACACGTCAAAGCAAGTGGCGGTTCTGGGCAAATTCCCGCTGCCGATCGAAGTGATCCCAATGGCGCGCAGCTATGTGGCGCGCGAATTGGTGAAGCTGGGCGGCCATCCTGAATGGCGGATGCGGGACGGCAAACCGGTCGTGACCGACAATGGCAACTGGATATTGGATGTGCATGGCATGGCGATTGCGCAACCGGCGGAACTTGAAACAGTGCTTAATCAAATTGCAGGTGTAGTCGCAAACGGCTTGTTCGCAAGGCGGGGCGCAGACGTGCTGTTGCTCGCCGGCAGCGCAGGAGTGGAAACGATTTTACGCAAGGCATAAAACTGGCTAGAGATTGCAGTCGCCTCCCGTTTTTGAAGTTAGGTGCTGCTAACCAAATCACAAGCGCGTCACATTTTTGTCATACTGAAAGCCTAGACTCCTCGCATCCCTGAATTAACGATTTCTATTATTGAAAAGTAATATGGCCAACGAACACATTTCGAAAAAATTTGACGCTGAACTTGAGGGCGTACGCTCTCGTGTCCTGCAAATGGGCGGCTTGGTTGAACAGCAAATTGTGCGGGCAATGGAGTGTTTGGCGCTGGGCGATATGGCGATGGCTGACCAAGTGATTGCGGACGATCATCGGGTGAATGCGCTGGAAGTTGGCATTGATGAAGATTGTGTTCATATCATCGCCAAGCGCCAACCAGCGGCAGGCGACTTGCGCATGATTATGGCTGTGGTCAAAACCATCACTGACTTGGAGCGCATCGGCGACGAAGCGCAAAAAATCGCACGTATGGCAAAAACCATTCATGCGCAGGATCGCCGATTATCGACCCGCTTCGCCGAATTGCGTTATGCGAGCGACGTGGCGCTTGAGATGCTCAACACGGCGCTTGATGCTTTCGCACGCCTCGATATTTCTGCGGCAGGTAAGGTCGTAAAACAGGATCAAATTGTTGACGAACAATTCCGCGCTATTTTGCGGCAGCTGATCACCTTCATGATGGAAGACCCGCGCACTATTTCAGCGGCGATTGATGTGCTGTTCATTGCCAAGGCGATCGAACGGATCGGCGATCACGCCAAG
>JBBRFJ010000061.1:0-16789 GCA_038224475.1 Burkholderiales bacterium | reverse complement strand
CCAGACCCTGCGGCAAATTCTGACCCGCGTCGCCAAGCAAGTCGATATGCGCTATGAAATGGATGGGCCGAATTTAGTGGTGATGAAAGATTCGCCGTATTTAAAACTCTATCGGGTCGATTACGTGAATATGACCCGCGAATCGGTTGCTTCCATCGGTGTGCAAACACAGGTGGTCGGGCCGAGCAGTGGCTTGTCCGGTGCGGGCAATAGCGGCGGCGCACAAAACACCACGCAGGTTCGAATCGATAATGCATCCAAGAATCGGTTCTGGGAGAGCTTAGAAAAGAATATCAAAGACATGCTGCGTGATACCGACAAATTATTACCCGAGGGTAGTTCGGAAACATTCGTAAAAGACCAGTCACAAGGCACATCGGCTAATAACCGCAGCCAAACCACCTCCCAACGCGCCGCGAATAATCGCAACAATTCGCGTGGCATTAACCGCGCCGAAACCACCGGCCCTGGCGTCGCCGAATCACAGGTCGAATCGCAGACCGTTTCGCAGACGCTGACGTTTCGCGAAGCCGCGTCGGTAATTGTGAATCAGGAAACAGGTGCCGTTTCCGTGCGGGCGACCTCGCGCCAGCAAGATAAAGTGGCTGAATTTATTGCGCAAGTGACCGGCACGGCCAGCCGTCAGGTGCTGATCGAGGCGACCGTCGTTGAGGTCACACTAAGTGATAATTATCAATCAGGTGTTGATTGGTCAGCGTTAGGTTTGCAGGGATTGGGTTATTCATTTACACAAAGTTTTACCGGGCAAAATTTGGCAAACACCCCATTTTTTAATATTCAATACAATAATCCGAATGCCGCCGTTGGCGGCGCCATCAAATCGTCGATCAAGTTACTCGATTCGTTTGGCACCACGAAAGTGCTATCAAGCCCGCGTATCACCACCCTCAACAACCAAACCGCCATAATGAAGGTGGTAGAAAACAAGGTCTATTTCACGGTGAAGGCGGATGTTACGGTCGTCGCTTCCGGGACTGGCAACAATACTGCAGCCACGTCGTTCATTGCTTACACTTCCACCCCCAACGTGGTGCCGGAAGGCTTTGTAATGAACGTCACGCCGCAAATCAGCGAAGGTGACATCGTCACACTTAATGTGCGCCCCAGCATCACACGCATCGTCAGTTTTGTAAACGACCCAAATCCCGATTTGGCCCGCGCAAAAGTGGTGAACCAAATTCCACAAATTCAGACCCGCGAATTTGAAACTGTGCTGCGGGTGCCGAGTGGGCAGACCGCAGTTCTTGGCGGTTTGATGCAGGATAGCTTCGAAGAAAAACGCGACGGCCTGCCAATACTGTCGCGCCTAAAGTTGATTGGTGATGCCGTTAGTTATCGCAACGACTCTGGCCGCAAAACCGAGCTAGTGGTTTTCTTGCGCCCCATCGTCATTAAAGACGCCAGCGTCGAAACCGATTTCTCTGCCTACCGCCGCTTGCTCCCAGACAGTAAATTCTTCAAGGAGGCTGAGCCGTTGATTCCCGCGCTCTATCCCGCCAGCCCCGCTGACCGCAATACGGATGACGTCGGCACAAGGAAAGCGCCATGAGGAACGTGCCATGAGCCTGTTGCTCGATGCGCTAAAACGCGCCGAGCAGGCCAAGAAGGCGAAGGCTGGCGAGGCTGCGCCTACAGGTGCCATGTCGGTTGCTGGCGTCGCCAAGCCTGACGGTGGTACTCGAAAAGGTGCGGCTTATACGGGTCCGGAACGGCGCGAGCTGGCGCTGACGGAGCATGAAACCAAAGAGCCCACGTCTCCTGCCGCACCGGCCAACCCGGCTACATCAGACACGCCCGCTTCTCCCGACACTGCTCCCGACACTTCTCCCGCAAAGCCCACTCAGCCCGCCGCTCCGTCACCCACGCCGCCCACCACATTTGCCTCGCCTGCCAGTGCCGCCAATGTACCGCTGCTCAGGCGATCGCCGGCATCGAATACCTCCGCGCGCGCGGCGACATCGACAGAAAGCACACCGGCAACAGCCCCGCCGTCAGATGCGGTCGTCGATCGGGATAACGTTAAACCGGCCGTCCTTGTTCAAAAAAGAAATGTACGTCCCAAAGCCGCGACTGCGCCGTGGATGTTGCCTGCGGTTGCAGTGGGCATTGTGGCGCTGGGCGCAATCGGGTGGTTTGGCTGGCAGCTGCTCGGGCCGACGCTCATCAATAATTCCAGCATTGCCAATCGTACAACACCAACCTTGCCACCCGCCGCATCTACGCTGCCGCCCGCTTCATCTACCGTCGGGCAAATTCAGTCCCCAACCACCGCAAGCTCAGCACCCGTAGCCGCCGGATCTGCCGTTGCGACCGCGATCGATGCTGCGCAATTACCATTGCCGCCGCTATTCCCGCCATTACTGCCGCCGCCGCTGGCTGATGCGCCGGCACCCAAGTCGGTGGCCATCACCCGAATACCCGGCGCTGCGCGCGAATTGACCGAGCGTGAGCTGTTGGCGCAAAGCTTGAGGCAATCGCCGTCCAGCCGTGAGGCGCCGGTTCGCTTGCGCCTTTCCCAATCCATCGATTCGCCTAAAGTTTCGCCGGAACTCAGTGCCGCGTATTCGACGTTAACGCGCGGCGATTATGCTCAGGCTAAAAAACTTTATGCGCAACTGGTTGGGGTGATGCCGCTCAATCTCGATGCGCAGCTTGGGTTGGCAACAGCCTCCGCGCGCAGCGGCGATAATGCCCGGGCCGCGCGCCATTACCAGCGTGTGCTCGAGCTTGATCCACGCAACAGCATGGCCATTGCGGGCCTGCTGGCCGTGAGCGAGAGTGCCAGCACAAGTGGTGCCAAGTCCGGTGCGCCCGAGCAATTGGAAGCTGAATTAAAAGCGCTTATTTACAAAGATCCCAACGCAGCCTCGCTGCAATTTTCACTCGGCAATCTTTATGCAAGTCAGCGCCGCTGGACCGAGGCGCAGCAGGCTTTTTTTGAGGCTTATCGGCTCGACGCCGACAACGCCGATTATCTCTACAACCTGGCCGTGAGCCTCGATCAGCTCAATCAGTCGCGATTAGCGCTCGACTATTACCAAAAATCACTCGCGCAAGCCGTCAGGGCGGGTGCGCAATTTGACCGAAGCGTGGTCCAGCGCCGCATCACCGAACTGCAAAATGCGCGCTCCGCAAACTAATCCGCGCACCGAAATCAGATGGTCAAAACATGAATGAAATGAATTCGCCGGTTTCGCAATTGCCGCTGGGCCAGACCCTGCTGGCGCAAGGCATTATTTCATCCGACCAGTTAAGAATTGCCCTGACCGAACAGCGCAAGCTGAAAACACCGCTCGGCAAAATTTTAGTACAGCTCAGCTTCGTCACAGAAGCCACCATCCGCGACACCCTGTCTGAAAGCCTCGGCCAGGTGGCGATTGATTTATCGAATACGATTATTGATCACGAAGCACTGGCGATGGTGCCGAAAGATATGGCGCGGCGCTATCAGGTGCTGCCGGTCGATTTCGATCGACAGACGCGGAAGCTGCTGCTCGCCGTGGCCGATCCGTCCAACGTGGTGGCGCTCGATCAAATCCGCGCATTGGTGAAAGACGATATCCGTATTGAGCAAGTGCTGGCGCGTGAGTCGGATATTTCGATCGGGATTGAGCAGCATTACGGTTTCGAGTTATCGATTGACGGCATTCTGAATGAAATCGAAACCGGTGAAATTGATTATCAAAGTCTGACCACCGATTTTGAAGAATACAGTCAGCCGGTGGTGCGTCTGGTTGACGCGCTGTTAAACGACGCTGTCAAACGCAACGCTTCGGATATTCATTTCGAACCCGAGCAAGGATTTCTTCGGATTCGCTATCGTGTCGACGGCGTGCTGCGACAAATCCGCTCGCTGCACAAAAATTACTGGAGTGCGATGGTGGTGCGCTTGAAGGTCATGAGCGGCATGAATATCGCCGAGACGCGGGCGCCGCAAGACGGAAGAATTTCGCTTTCGCTGTCGGGCCGAGCGGTGGATTTTCGCGTGTCCGCACAACCCACCACGCATGGCGAAAATATCGTGCTCCGAATTCTGGATCGGCAAAAAGGTATCGTGCCGCTGGATGATTTGGGCCTGCAGCCGGAAGAATTAAAATTGTTGCAGCTGATGATGGCGCGTCCGGAAGGCATCATCCTCGTCACCGGCCCTACTGGCTCGGGCAAAACCACCACGCTCTACTCGATTTTGAATCACGTCAACACCGAGGGCGTGAACATCATGACGCTCGAAGACCCGGTGGAATATCCGATGGGGATGATTCGCCAAACTTCCGTGAATGAAGTCGCGAAGCTTGATTTTGCGACCGGCATTCGCTCAATGATGCGGCAGGATCCTGATGTGATACTGGTGGGCGAAATACGCGATCGCGATACGGCCGAAATGGCATTTCGCGCGGCCATGACCGGCCATCAGGTTTATTCCACCTTGCACACCAATTCGGCAATCGGTTCGATCCCGCGTTTACAAGACTTGGGCGTGCTGCCGGATATTTTGGCGGGCAATATTATTGGCGTCATTGCCCAGCGCCTGTTGCGCAAACTTTGTATGACTTGTCGTGACCCCTATAGCCCGGATGACGAAATGACGCGCCGTATTTTGGGCGTGGGCGATACCTGGCATGGCCAAATTTATCGCTCCGTAGGATGCGCCGAATGCGACAACACCGGTTATCGGGGCCGCATGGCAATCATGGAGATTTTCAAAATGAATCAGGATATTGATGAATTGATCGCGCTGCGTTCGACCGGCCGCGAAATCCGCGAGGCTGCGCGCAAAACCGGCTACCGCACGCTGGCCGAAGACGCCGTTGCGCGGATTCTGGATGGACTCACCGATATTGATGAGGTGTCACGTGTGGTCGATTTAACGGATCGTGTGGCCTAGCCGCTCGATCATTGAATATTCGCTAAACCTCAACTCACTTTCAACTCATTTTCGATATGGCTACATTCGCCTACCGCGCTATTGATGAAGAGGGTCACATTCAAAACGGCAACATTGATGCCGTGAATGGGGTTGACCTTGAGCTGCGTTTAAAGCGTATGGGTCTAGACCTGATTAAATTTGATTCTTCCAAAAAATCTTCGCTGTTTGGCGCGGCGCGGATTACCCGCAAAGAGTTGATTACTTTCTGTTTTCACCTCGATCAATTAATGCGTGCCGGCGTGCCGATTATTGATGCGCTGACGGATTTACGCGATACCGTGGATAGTCCCGCGTTTCGGCAAATTGTGGCGGGCCTGCTGGAAGATATCGAGGGTGGACTGCGCTTGTCTGACGCAATGGAAAATCATCCCGAGGCATTCGATACGATTTTCGTGGCCCTGATCAGGACCGGCGAGACGGCCGGACGGCTACCCGAAGTGTTGACCAAACTTACCGAAAACCTGAAATGGCAGGACGAGCTGGCCGCTCAGGTCAAAAAAGCGATGATCTACCCGATCGCATCGGGCGTGGTGATTTTTGCGGTGGTGTTGATTCTGATGATTTTCCTCGTTCCCCAATTAGGCGTCACGCTTAAACAACTCACGCCGAACCCGCCGCCACAAACCCTGGCACTGATTGCGGTATCGGCGTGGATGCAAAAGTATTGGTATATCGTGATCAGCCTGCCAATTATTATTGCCGGCACAATATTTGTTCTCGTTAAAACCAACGACAACGTGAAATACCAGATCGACGCCACGGTTCTGAAGCTGCCGGTGATTGGGCCGCTGGTCAGCAAGCTAATACTGGCGCGGTTCTCGACGTTTTTTGCGCTCATGTACCAATCGGGTATTAGTGTGCTCGAGTGTATTCATATTTCCGAAAAAATCGTCGGCAATCGCGTGATTGAGCAGGGCCTGCAGCGCGTGGGCCGCGACATTAACGAAGGCTCCGGGATTTCGCAGGCGTTTCAAAACGTCCGCCTATTTCCGCCGCTGGTATTACGCATGTTGCGAGTCGGTGAATCCACCGGCGGGCTCGATACCGCGCTCTTGAACGTGAGCTATTTTTACAATCGCGACGTCAAAGAAAATATGGGGCGATTGCAGGAGCTGATTCAGCCGACCTTGACGGTAGTGCTAGGTTTCGTGTTGATCGGTATTTTGGTCACGGTGTTTTTGCCGATGTATGACGTGATATCTAAAGTCGGTAGCGTGGGGCGCTGATGGCCGCGCTTGATTTCGTGGGTTCCTGAAATGGCCAAACATTTCCTTTACCTGACCAACGACCGGCTGATTTCACTGGTATGGAATCGTGGAACGATTACGTCGCGCGAATCGTTTCTGGCTACCGATGGCGGCAGCCGAAGCGCTCAGACGTATTTGGAAAAATATGTCGGCCTGCCGACCTATTTGATTACTGATTTGGTTGAAGAGGATTTCCGCCTCGATACCATTCCGCATTTGCGCGGGAGTGATGCCGACGCCATCATCAGTCGTAAATTAAGCCAGATTTACCGTAACAGCAATCTTCGTCATGCCGTTATTCAAGGCCGCGAAGAAGAGGGACGGCGTGACGATAAGGTGCTTTACCACGCGGTCACGAATACTGACCTGATCAAGCCGTGGCTGGATTTGTTGGAAAAGGCCGAGGTGCCACTGGAAGGTGTTTATTCTTCGCCGGTGTTGTCGTCACGTCTGTTAAAAGCGCTGGATTTGCAGTTTGCACACACCTTGCTGGTGACGGTGATTCCCGATTTCGGCCTGCGTCAAACGTATTTCAAAGACCAGCAGGTCAAGTTCAGCCGGATCACACCCATTGTCTACGACCAGGGCCAATCGGTGGGTGGTGCGATTGCCGCCGAGATTGGGCGGACATGGCAATACCTTGAGAGTCTGCGCTATTTTGCGGGCGGCGAGGCATTGGAAATTTGCATTCTCGCGCACGCGCGTGATCAGCCGATGATTACCGATGCCATTCGAAAATTTCCGGCACTTAAATACCGGTTTCTGGATGTCGAACAAGTCTCCACCAAGATTGGCCTTAAAAAACCGCCATCGTCGTCGCATGCGGAGCAGATTCTGGTGCACATCTATGCGCAGACGAGCCTGCCGAATCATTTCGCAGAGCCACAAATGCGACGCTTTGCAGTTTTTCGCAAGGCAAGAATCGGCTTGTCTGCGTTCACCGCCGCGGTGCTCGCGGTCGGCGTGGTGGCCACCGCCTTCAATTTTTTTGAGGCGGGCCAGATTTCAAAACGGATTGACGCGCGCGAGGGAGTCATCCGCAGTTCTCAGTCTGACTATCAAACTATTTTCAATGCGATGCGCCAGCAAAAGCTGGCGTCGGATGTGGCGCGAGACACCAGCGCATTTTACAAAAACCAAATTCGCAGCCAGCCGATTGCACCGGGTGCACTGCTGGCGGATATAAGCCCGGTTTTTGCTGAATTTCCGCGATTAAAACTGTTGCAGCTTTCGTGGGGAGTCAGCGGTGATGAACGCTTTAATCCACCATTTACGCCTATACCAGCCAGCGGAACGCTGGAAGTGGCGTCTAACGATAAAGTTGTCACACCCGGTGCCGTGCAAGCGCTGGCCAGCGCACTCGGCGGGGCCGGCGGGGGTAACGCCAGCAGGGACGCGACCAGCGATCCGGTATGGGCGGGTACAAAATTTCAAGTGGCCATCATCGATGCGGCGATCACGCCTTTCGACGGGGATTTTCGTGCGACGCTGGCGGAAGTCGAGCGATTTAATGCGCGGCTCAATACGGTGCCGGGACTCAAGGTCACCATTGAATCCATGCCGTTGGATATTCGATCAACCGCGTCGATAGTCTCAACCGGTAAGCGCACTGGCAGCGGCCTGGCGGAGGCGCGGTTCGTGCTAAAAATTGTCCGCGCGGGAGAAGCCTCGTGAATATGCTTTTTACGCGGGACGGAATTCGCGCATTGCGGCTGGTGGTAATTGTGATGCTGCTTGGCGTCGCGGTTTCGGCTGCACTGGTGGTCGGCAGCTATCTTTATTGGCAATTTGAGAAGTCGAATGATCTACAATCGGTTCGCGCCCAAGGCGACGCGCTGAACCGGGTCGCGAATGTGCGGCGCGAGCAAAACGATCTTCGCGACTCGGCACAAAATTATCAGGCACTCACCGCTCGAGGGGTATTTATACCCGAGCAGCGGCTGGATTTGATCGAGGCCATGAATGCGCTCAAAGATCGCCATAGGCTGCTGGATTTGCGCTATGACATCTCGCCACAGCGACCACTCAAAATGGCAAGCGGGGGCAGCTATCCCGCGGTTAATGTATTGGCCAGCCGCATCAAACTTAAAATACGCGCCTATCACGATGGAGATTTAGTGGCGTTTCTCAATGACTTTCCACGCATTCAACGCGGCTTTTTTCCGCTGGACCACTGTGTGATTGCGCGCGTGGTCGATGCCGAGAAAATTGCCGCGAATAACGCGCAAGAAGGTCAGAGTGCCGGGGCGGCGGGGCGCCAGCGCGCCGCACAACTGGCACTGGCCCAAGATGCGACCGCAGACGCAGCAGCGACTGCACCCAACACGCTTAGCGCGGATTGCACACTGGAATGGATTACGCTACAAGATAAACGCAACCCGAGCGTGGTGGCGCAAGCCTCGCCTTCAACGCCCGGAGGCCGTGCACAATGAAGGGGAATGTCATTCTGCCCGACGCGTGGCGCCAGTCGATAGCGACTCAGCGCATGTTCCGGTCGGAGCCCAGACTAAAATCGCTGCGTTGGCTTCACGCCTGCGCATACGTCGGCGCATTCGCATTGCTATCTGTAATGGTGCCTACTGCCATCGGGCAAGTGCCGCCACAACAAGCCTCGTCCGCCGCGGTGCAACCGAAACTTGGCGAGTCAACGCCCGCACGCACGAACACAGAGATAGACCGGCAAGCCAGTCTCCCATTGCCCGGCACGCTTTTCACCACGCGAGAGCAACGCGATAAATTAGACCGCACGCGACGTCTCGGGGGAATCGTGGAAGACGAGACCATAGCGCCGATCGAACCGCGGGCGTCTGTGATTAACGGCTTCGTCAAACGCAGCGATGGCCGCGATACGGTGTGGGTGGATAATGTAATGAGACGTGACCCGCGAGCGGAGGCTGTAGGGCAGTTGGAGCCGAATATGGTGGGCGGTTTAGCGGGTCTGGCAAATGGGGTTACTGCTTTCGTACCACTTGCAAATAGTAAAACCAGCGTAGGAACTTATGGAACTGCAAGAGCAAAAGAACCTTCGCAAAAAGTTCGGCGTAAACCAGTGAGAAGGCGATGAGAGAACGCGAATTTTTGAATGTGCGAAAGCAGGCGGGCTTAGTATTTCTTCTGTTGGTGATGCTTTTACTGTTAGTAGCTGGCGCAACAGTTTTTGTTCAGGCTGGGGGTTCGCGACTATCATCGATCAAGCTAAATCGGGATCAAATTACGACTGATGCCTTAGCTGCCGCTAAAAATGCGCTTCTCGCATACACCATATCGAGGGACGATTATTCAGGTTCTTCAAGACCTGGAGAATTCCCTTGCCCTACGACAGTGTCGCCTGATGACCCAACGTACGGCAAAGCTAACACCAGTTGTAGCAGTATTCCTAAAATTGGACGTCTTCCTTGGCGCACACTTGGTATTCAAGAGCCGTTGGATGCATATGGAGAACCGTTGTGGTACGCCTTGTCCGGCAATTTCAAGCCAAGCACTACTGTCGCAATTAACTCAAACTCGCTAGGACAACTTGTAGTCTATCAAGGTGACGAAACCACTCCATTAGTTAGTCAAGCGGTTGTGGTTATCTTTGCCGTTGGGCCTCCAGTAGCCGGACAAAATCGCTCAGCTGTTACAGCCCTGTGTCCGACCACAGGAACGGCCATTGCCGAAAATGTTTGTGCGTCAAATTACCTCGAGGCGTATTCCGGTAAAAACAACGCTTCTAACTCTGGGCCGTACACGCTCGGCAAAATTACTGATAGTTTTAATGACCACGCCGCGCTAATAACGACTACCGACTTTATTCCAAAAATTGAGGATCGAATTGCTTCGAGTCTTTCGCTGACTCTCAAAACGTACTACCAAACTACAGGCTTTTACCCATACGCAGCTTATTACAGCGACATTAAGAAGGTCGCGAACAATAAGGCAGCCTCTCAACTAGAACAGGCTAATTGTGCGAATGGGGTTTTTTCCGGAAGGCTGCCACAGTATATCAATGAGCTTTTTGATCCAACGTTACCAAATCTGCCCTGCACAACATACAGCCAAGGTTGGCCTGCGTTAGGGGCGAATGGTGCGTTGCCAGTTTGGTTTTTCAAAAACAATTGGAACACTACGGTTTTTTATGCCGTAGCAAAGCAGTACGTCGTTGGAGGATCAAAGACATGCGTTGGTGCTGGCGACTGCCTCAAAATTGAAGGGGATATAACCGTTCAAGACGTTCAGGCTATTGTTATTTTGCCCGGGATACCGCTTACAACACAGCTGCGACCAACGCTAACGCCTGATGATGTTAGCGCCGGACTGGATATACGGAATTATTTTGAAGATCTTGAAAATCGGCAGGGTTGGAACTTATCACCAGACAACTACATCTACAAATCGACGTCGTCAACATTGCCCTCCCGTGACCGCATCATTGTGATAAAAAACTAGCGATGAATCTAAGATTTATTGGTAATCGTAATTTTCAATCGTTCATTATATTTATGAACAAATCCAAAGGTTTTTCCCTCATAGAAATTGCGGTTGTGCTAGTCATCATTACCATATTGCTCGCCTTTTTAGCAGTTCCGCTGGCCACTCAGGTCGATCAACGTAGGCGCGCCGAAACAGCAAAACAGTTGGATTTAGCAAAAGATGCAATTATTGGGTTTGCTATGGCAAATGGGCGCCTTCCATGTCCCGCGCTGAAAGTAACTGGCTGTGCCAATGGCAGTGAATGTTTTTGCCAAGCAGCAGGCGCGTGTACGGCCACCACTGTTAAGCCACCGCTGTTCCCTGGGAACTGCGCTGCTTTTAATAATTTTACTCCAGGCATTAACGTCGGGCTTCTTCCAGCAGCGACCCTTGGCATAACGCCAACTGATGATCTTGGGTACGCATTGGACGCGTACAACAGCACCACAAACCTTGTTTACTACGCGGTTGCTGAGAACACTATTGCAGGGGTTGCAAACGCTCTCACTGCCGAGAATGGAATTAAAGCCGCAACCATGTCTTCGGTCGCCGCTACAACCCCGCTACTCACAATATGTCCAACATCTGCACTAACCTGTACGGCAGCAAACTCACTTACCAGCGCGGCACCTTTTGTCGTGTTTTCCCTAGCTGGTAACTCTGCAGCGCCATTTGCGTCACTCTCCGCAAAAGAGAAAGCGAATCTTGACAATGACTCGAATCGTAGGTACGTATCGGGTAATAAAACAGACGACTTCGATGACATATTGACTTGGGAGTCGGTTAATGTTCTCTTTGAGAGAATGGTTCGTTCCGGCAAGCTGCCATAAACGCTCGTACTAAATCGAAGCGCCGTCTACTTCAAGAACGAAGCTAACCGTTCCCGCTTCATTGCCCTCTAATATGAGAACATAACCCACTTGCTCAGCTAATTTGGCGGCTTGAAATAAGCCGATGCCTAATCCGCCCGATGAAGAATCGACAATAGGGGCGCGGAATAAATTTTCGATTGCGCTCCTCGAAACCGGGCTACCGGTATCGCTGATCTCTAGGCGGGGCGAGGGGTTTGAGGCATATTTCACGCTGATATTGAGATGCGGCTCGCGTTGCTTTTTCTGCCGCGCGTTCTCCACACAGTTCTCTAAAACAGTGTCGAAGAGCGCAGCGGGAATTAGTGCGTCTGTCACTGTGCTACCCGCACTATTACCAATAACGTCACCGTCAAATTCGGCACTAAAGCTGACACCAGATTCGGCGTGGCGACTGACCACGTCGCCCCACCAATCGCGGGCGGGCATGGAGATGCCCTCGGATTCCACAGCTGGGTTTTGTAATTTATCAAGTGTGGTTTGCAGCCGTTTGGTGAGCTGGGGCAATTGGCGGCCGAGCAATGCCTCGTACGGCGATGGCGGGCGGCGATCCAATTCCGGACGCGGTTTTTGCGCCTCGACTGAACCGGCCGATGCGAGCGCATAAAGAGATTGCAATAAGTTTTTAATGTCATGGGTCAGGCGCGCGCCGGTTTCGTGAACAGCCTGAATATAGGTGTTTTGTTTGAGGGTTTGCTCGCGACGTTTGCCTTCATAGAATTCGCCGACCACTTGCGCAAGCAGGCGCAGATGCAACACCATGGCCGGTGACAGGCGGCTTTCGCTATAGAAGGTCATGTCGAGCCGATGAATACGAAAACGGGTGGCGTGACTTTTAAGCGTGTTATCGCCACCAAAACTATCCGCGCCATCGGGTGATTTCCAATCAGCACCGATCAGCCATGGCATGGTGGCGACTTCGCTCATCGCGTCTTGCAAAAATCTCGCCGAGCTCATGTCAGTTTCAGATAGCTCGGCAATGCGCCGCATCCACAATTCAAACGGCATACCGACGCTCATCAGATAGCGCGAAAAATAAGTGCGCAACCCACCAAAACCTGCCCGCGGCCCCCACAACACGCCGAGAATAAACAGGGCCATCGCAAACGCCAATACGGTCAGCACGACCGCTTGAAAGTATTGGTTGTCGGTGACGCGCATCGCGCTAATGCTGCCCAATACCAGCACCACGACCAATTGGAAAATGAGCAAGCTGTAGAAAAAATCGAACACCTGTGCGTTGGTTTCGTCTTCCGCGCGATAGGGCAGAAACACCATCGAGACTAAAACCATCGGCAGCAAAAACGTAACGACCATTTGCAGACCGACTGGAAAGACCGAGATGCCGAGCAGGAACAACGGAACCGCCCAGATTAAAAGTATGGCGAAAAGGTAAAACACGGCCGCTACATAAAACCGACCTGGGCGTGCGGCCTGCTGGGTAAAAACCTTGCCGCCCATGATGCCGATCAGGATCGCCAGCCACGCGACCAACATCCACGGCGCGAGCCCATATAACACCACCGCGGTAATCGCGACGAGCAACCCGATGGCGAGAATATTGAGCTCCTGATCGGTGCTCACGAATGGCTGCCACAACAAAAATAAACCGAAGTGCACCAGCAACCATGCGCGCTCGAACTCACTGCCGATGGGCGAGACCAAAGCAGCATGCAATGACAGCAGCATCGCCAAGATCACCCAGCGGCGTGCCCCGCGGATGATTTCGGTGAGCGTTTTTTTCGGCTTGGTGAGATCGGTATTCATCTAGCGTTGATTCTAACCGAGCGACACCCAGACGCGAGCAACGACGTCAGTTGTTTAATTCGGATGATCGAGATGCTAAATCTCAAGGGATCGATAACGTCCGCGTTCTGCAAACAGGAGTGGCTAACGTTTTTAAGTTCGACGACAATCAAAACTTCAATATCGACGCGCGATTACGGGTAATAGTGCGCCTTAAGCCGCTCTGGCGCTAGGGTTTACGATTTCAATATGAGCGCTTGTTCGAATCGAAACGCGCTGGGGTGCAAATGATTTTGATAACATACAGCTGGCTTACTACGCTCATTAACGCCGTCGACTTAACCTCCTGATTAGGAAATTTCCATGCTTCACGACAATTCAAACCTGCCCAATACGCTCAGCGCGCTTCAACTCACCCGAGACATGTTGAATTACAACACCGTCAATCCGCCGGGTATTGAGCGGGCATGTGCTCAGCACGTGGGCAAGCTGCTGGAAGACGCAGGCTTTCGGGTGGCGTATCACGAGTTTGCGGATGCACGCACCAGCCTGATCGCCACGATCGGCGGGCATCAGGAGAAACCACCCATTTGTTTTACGGGCCATATTGATGTGGTGCCGCTCGGCACCGCTGCATGGACGCGCGATGCGTTCGCGGGCGAGACCGACGGCGACCATGTATTCGGCCGTGGCTCAAGCGATATGAAAAGCGGTATTGCCGCGTTTGTGGTGGCCGCGATACGGCTGGCACCACATCTGAAAAATACCGCCGGCTTGGTATTGGTGCTGACGGCGGGCGAGGAGGTTGGCTGCGAAGGCGCTAAATTTTTAGCGCACAAAAAATTGCTGGATCGGGCCGGAGCCATTGTGGTCGCAGAACCAACGGACAACTATCCTTTCGTCGGCCACAAGGGGTTGTGCTGGATCGAAATCGAGACCAAAGGCAAGACGGCGCACGGCTCAATGCCGGAGCAGGGTGAAAATGCGATTTTGAAAATGAACAAAGTTATATCCAAGCTTGAAAGCTTCGATTGGAAACATCACTGCGGCGTGGATTGCCACCCGATCATGGGCGCGCCGACCATGAACGTGGCGACGCTTCACGCCGGATTGAATACAAACTCGGTGCCAGACTCGGCACGGCTGACGGTTGATATGCGCACGGTGCCGGGCATTGAGCATGTGCATTTGTGCGGCTCGGTGCAGGCGCTGATCGGCGACATCGGCAAGGTGCGAAAAATCGTTGATACGCCTGCTCTTTATTCGGAACCGGATGAATGGGTGGAGAGCATTTTTGAAATTGCCGCGCCGTTTGTGGGCGCAAAACCGACTCCTAAAACAATCATGTTTTCAACCGATGGAGCCGACCTAAAACGCGGCTACGCGGAGTCCGGCAATGGCAGCATCCCGGCAGTCATCATTGGCCCGGGTGAGCCTTCGATTGCTCATCAAATTGATGAGTGGTGCTCTATCAAAAGACTTGAAGAGTCTGTCGACATGTATGACCAGATAATGCGTGATTGGTGTTCGTTATGATTTGGGGCAAAGCGGGTTAGGCGCCACCTCGTAGAAAGTGTTTACTAGGCGCTAGATCGAAATAGCCATCTTAATCGCCAACGCGACCAAAAACACCATGAATACTTTTTTGAGCACCGTCACCGGCAGCTTATGGGCAAGCTTCGCACCAATCGGCGCTACAAAAAAACTGGTGAGCGCAATACCAAAAAAGGCTGGCAAATACACATAGCCAAGGTTCCATTCGGGTAAATCGTGGTCGAGCATACCCGTCGCCACATAGCCCACGGTGCCGGCGAGGGCAATTGGAAAGCCGACCGCCGCGGAGGTGCCGATGGCCTCATGGATTTTTACATTGCACCACGTTAAAAACGAAATGGTGAGCACCGCGCCGCCAATACCGGCGAGGCTCGACACAAATCCCATCAGCGCGCCGAAGCTAACCATACCTGCGGTTTTGGGCAGGGTGCGTTTAGCTCGGGCTTGAGCTTTGGATTGCGGCTCAGATCCGCTTGGGTCTGGTGTGGGTGGGGCCGCTTTTGGCTTGAGGCCGAACACCAGCTGGGCCGCCAGAAAAAACATGAAGCCTACAAAAAAGTATTTAAGAAACGTGGTGCTTGAAAAATACGCAAACACCGTACCAAACAAGGTACCGAGCAAGATACCCGGCGTCATTTTTTTTACCACTTCCCAATTCACGGCCTTGTGCGCATGGTGGGTGCGGGTACTGGCGAAAGCGCCAGGCAAAATAGTCGCCATTGATGTCGCTAGCGCCATATGAATCACGTGGTCGTTGGAGTAACCCAACTTCACAAAGGTGAGAGATAAAATCGGCACCATCACCGAGCCGCCGCCGATGCCGAGCAGCCCCGCGAAGAAGCCGACAAAAACGCCCGCGGCGAGATAAATGACGAGGTAGACCGGATCGAAGGCCACGGTCATGCCATCTGATTTATGGCGGGCATCTTATGCAATCAGCCGAGCAACTTGATGATAGTTTTCCACTCTGCCGGCCGTATCGGCGTGATCGATAATCTATTGCCGCGCTGCAAAATAACCATTTCTTCGAGCGCCGGGATATCGCGTAATTCTGCCAGCGATAGCAAGCGTGTTTTTTTCGCGAGCTTAACGTCAACCAACATCCAGCGCGGCGTTTCGGGCGTCGCTTTCAAGTCGAAATATTTTCCTTTTTTATCAAACTGCGTCGGATCGGGATATGCAGGGGACGACACTTTGGCCAAGCCCGCAATACCTGGCTCGGGGCACGACGAGTGATAAAACAATACATCGTCGCCAATCTTCATCTGATCACGCATAAAATTTCGCGCCAGGTAATTGCGCACACCGAACCAAGGCACGGTTTGATTTTTTGCTTTCACCAGATCGTCAATTGAAAATTCAGACGGTTCAGATTTCATCAGCCAAGAGGCCATAAGCGGGAGTCTTTCCGGGGGCAAGAACAGAGATTATGCCAACAGTATGAGGTGTTGCGCGCGACGAACTTTTGATTCGAATCACGCGATCATGACGCTGCCGGATTGGAAGTGCGGAGAAATGCAGGAGAGGGAATGCAGCGGTGAAGCTAGACCAAACAACGCCGTTGCTGGGAAACGACAAGGGTTTCAGGTGACCGACAAATCTAATACGTTTGAGGGTTCGCTCGGGGCCGCACGCTTGAACGCTAGGGTTCAAGTAGGAGACCGACCGGATGCCATTAGGTGCGTCCGCTTGGGACGCTCACACAGACATCGCTTGAGCCAGAATCCATCGACAAAAGTCTATTGGTTCAAAGGATGTAAACCCCAAGCGAACTCTCAAGCATACAGACGAAAAATCAATATGTCTGCTTGTTTACCAGAGGAAACCGCAAGTTAAAAAAGCTTTTCTTGATCCGAAATAGCTTTCTCAATGACGTTTTCCAGTGATTCCATTCTACGCCGGACGAACTCTGCGTCAACGGAATTATTTGGATTTTTTTGAGAACTTATCGAGCCGCTATTCGTTGCGCGATC
>JBBRFJ010000060.1:0-17142 GCA_038224475.1 Burkholderiales bacterium | reverse complement strand
GGTGAGTTGATGCGCGCGTCAGGTGCGTCTGAGCGCTTGATGGAGCTGTTGAATACGCCTGCTGATATCGCTGCACCCGCTCAGCCGGTGGCAATGTCAAAAGCAACACGATCAGAAAAGTTGGGTCATATTCGCTTCAGTGATGCGACATTTCATTATCCTTCGCGGCCTGATACGGCGGCGTTAGACGCGTTCTCTCTGGACGTCACCGCAGGTAATATTGTGGCGTTGGTCGGTCCTAGTGGTGCGGGCAAGACCACGGTTTTCCAGCTCCTACTTCGCTTCTATGATCCGCAGGAAGGCAGCGTCAGTATTGATGGCGTTGACCTTCGTTCTGCTGATCCGCTTGATGTGCGTTCAAGGATTGCACTGGTGTCTCAGGACCCTGTCATCTTTGCTGCTAGCGTGGCGGAAAACGTGCGCTATGGTCGGCCTAATGCCAGCGATGCTGACGTACGCGCGGCTTGTGAGGCGGCCTATGCGTTGGAATTTATTGAGGCGATGCCAGATAAATTTGAAACCAATTTGGGCGAACGCGGCGTTAAATTATCCGGTGGGCAGCGCCAGCGGATCGCGATCGCGCGTGCCTTTCTCGCAGACCGTTCGATATTATTGTTGGATGAAGCAACTTCAGCGCTCGATGCCGAGTCTGAACGCATGGTGCAATTGGCCATGGATAAGCTAATGCAGGGTCGCACTACGCTGATCATTGCGCATCGGCTCGCGACCGTTAAATCTGCCGACCGTATCGTTGTGCTCGATGCTGGAAAAGTGGTCGCCGAAGGAACGCACGAGGCGCTGGTAGCTGAGGGTGGTCTCTACGCGCGGTTGGCCGCCTTGCAATTCAATGTGGGCTGAAATTTTGTATTAAGCGCGCCGTTGATTTTTAGACGATTTGATTACCTTTGCCGACTTCGCGGTTCTCATTTTTTATTTCTAACCGTTCATTACACTAACAATATCCGATTACGAGCTATGTCAAATTTTGCATCACCAGCTAGCGCAAAGAATTCCATCGACACCGCGAAGACCGACAACGCCCTGCCGGCACCTGCGGCTGCAGTGGTACTGCCACCTGCCGCGTCCATCGCCACCTCAAAATATACTGAGCAGGCGGTAGTTTCCATCCATCGCTGGAACGAGGGCCTCATGTCGCTCCGAATTAACCGCGACGCCACGTATGGCTTCGTGCCGGGACAATTCGCGCGCATAGGTTTAAAAAAAGAAGATGGCGAAATTATCTGGCGCGCCTACTCTATTGTGTCGGCTCCTCATGAGGCATTCCTAGAATTTTTTCTGGTGGTGGTGCCAAGTGGAGAGTTTTCCAGCCGGGTGGCAAAGTTGACCATCGGCGACACGATGCTGGTAGAGAAACATGCGCAAGGTTTTTTAACCGCAGACCGGTTTAAAGACGGACGCGATTTGTGGTTGCTGGCAACCGGAACCGGTCTCGCGCCATATATTTCGATGGTGCGCGACCGCGCGCTCTGGCAGCAATTTGAAAATATCGTGATTGTGCTGTCGGTGCGTGAAAGCAATGATTTGGGCTACACCGAAGAACTGGCATTTCTGGCGAATCAATCGCCGCGGGCGGGTGGTGCCAAGCTTATATTCGTGACTACGCTCACACGTGAGACTGTGAATGAAGGCGTGAAGGATTCCCCCGTTTTGTTTGGTAGGATCAATGCCCTAGTTGAATCAGGTAAGCTCGAACAAGCCGCTGGACTGCCGCTGGTTGATGAGCATTCCCGATTTATGTTGTGCGGGAATCCTGACATGGTCGAGGGCATGCGCGCGCTGTTGAAATCGCGCGGCTTTCGCATGAACAGAAGGCTCGAGCCGGGACACATCCTGGTCGAAAACTACTGGTAGCGTGTAAAAATATTTGGTTGTTCGACGCTGTTATGTGCGGCCAGGCGCTCTTTAGCCACCGGCCGGTTCAGCTTGATGATGGAACGCGCTTTGCATGAGCTAAATGAGACGTGTTGGCGTTTGAATATTCGTTTTTTGACTTTCGTTTCGGAGCGTTATAAATGATTCGCGTACCTAAAATGAAAAGTGAGACGCCGCACTTCTCCGTCCGTTTCGTGTCGATCGCGGCATCAACATTCATCGCCGCCATACTTCAGTCGTGCGCCAATGTGCCTGTGGCGGATAACAGGGCCGTCCCTTCAGTTATCGCGAACCAAGCGGCGGCTGCCCAACCACAACCGCTAGGCCGTATTGGCCTGCCGTTGGCGCCGGTTCGGCCGGTAACAGAAACGTTTTTCGGTCAAACCGTAACAGACCCCTACCGATATCTGGAAGACGTTAAAGATCCTGAGGTGGTCGCGTATATGCGCGCGCAAGGCGAGCATGCGCGCGCGGTGCTCGACAGTATTCCGGGCCGCGCAAAGCTGGCGGCTCGGATTGCCGAGCTGGCTGATTCTGGTGTCGCGATTTCGGGTGTGCAGGTAACCGCGGGTGCATCGGCGGCTTCCAATGCAGCACCACGCATTTTCTACTACAAGCTTGCGCCCGGCGAAACCATGCGCAAGCTTTATATGCGCGATGGGTTTAATGGTGCCGAACGTTTATTATTTGATGCGCAGTCACTATCGGCAGCGGATCCACAATCCACCAAGCCGGCGACACGCTGGGCGCTGGATTTTTATCGCGCCTCGCCCAACGGCATGCACGTGGCCGTCGGTGTTGCGGCAGGGGGCTCCGAAGAAACGTCGCTGCGGATTGTTGAGGTCGCCGGTGCCAAGCAAACCACTGCGGTGATTGACCGAATCGGTTTCGCGGACGGTCTCGAGTGGGCACCGGATAGCAAGTCGTTTTTTTATAATCGCCTGCCGGTGCAAAAGCCCAATGAGGCAAAAAATCAATATCTCAAAACCGTTGCATATCGCCATGTCCTTGGCCGCGCCGTGACCAAGGATGAGGCTTTGTTTGGGCCCGGTGCCGCGGTCAATGTGACCTTTGCCGATATCGATATTCCGCACGTTGAATTAACCGCCGACAATCGCTATCTGATCGGCAAAATTGAGCATGGCGATCTGCGCGAAATCAGTCTTTATGTGGCCGATGCGTCGCAGCTGCCGGGGCCGATTACATGGCGTAAAGCGATTGAGCCGAAAGACGGCGTGACCGCCTATGCGCCATATGCGGGTGCTTTGTATTTGCTCACGCACAAAGACGCGCCGCGTTTCAGGGTGGTTCGTACCAATCTCGTCAAGCCCGATTTTGCGGCTGCGACCACCATTGTCCCGCATGGTGACACCGTGATCAGCCAAATAGCAGTGGCGCAAGATGGACTTTACATTCGCGAGCTGGTGGGAGGCGTAGACCGCTTGCAGCGATTGAATTTCAGCAAAAGCGATTTTAGTGGTGGCAAATTGGAGTTCGTGCGCTTGCCGTTCGATCTGGCGATCCGGCAGATGATTACTGATCCGCAGCGTCCCGGGGCGATGCTTAGGCTGGAGGGATGGACTGAATCCCCGCATTACGTGAATATCGAAGCACGCAGCGGGAATGTGGTGGAAACGCGACTCCAACCTCGATCCAAAATCGACTTTGACGGCATTACTGAGGTGCGTTTGACGGTAACTGCCAAGGATGGCGTAAAAGTGCCGCTATCGTTGATCTATAAAAAATCCACCACCTTGAATGGGGCCAACCCCGCGCTGGTACGCGCTTACGGTGCCTATGGCTTTACGCAGGCACCGACGTTTTCGCCGACCTCGATGGCGTGGCTGGAACGCGGCGGCATCCTCGCGACCTGCCATGTGCGCGGGGGCGGCGAGTTTGGCGATGAATGGCATCGTGGTGGGCAAAAACTCAACAAACCAAATTCTTGGCGTGATTTGATTGCCTGTAGCGAGTACATGATTCAACGAAAATTTACGCGCAAAGAATCCTTGGCGATTCAGGGGGGAAGTGCCGGCGGAATTACTGTCGGGCGGGCACTGACCGAGCGACCCGATTTGTTTGCGGCAGTGGTGCCTTCGGTCGGGATGCTGGATGCACTGCGCGCTGAATTTACGCCGAACGGTCCGCCGAATATCCCGGAATTCGGCAGCGTGAAAACCGAGGATGGATTCAAGGGCTTGCTTGAAATGAGTTCCGTACAGCAAGTCAAAGATGGCGTTAATTACCCGGCTGTGTTGCTGATGCACGGGGTAAATGATCCGCGTGTTGAAGTGTGGCATTCGGCAAAAATGTCAGCGCGTTTGCAAGCCGCAACGGCTGCGCTGGTTGATCCCAAACCAGTGCTATTGCGATTAGATTACGACGCGGGCCACGGCGTCGGGTCAACCAAATCGCAACGCAACGCCGAGTTGGCGGATATTTATTCATTTTTGCTTTGGCGGTTTCGGGACCCGGAATTCCAGCCGAAATAAGACATGCTACAAGAGGACAGCAAAAGCAGGGACTGAAGGCGGGGCAGCAAGAGGAGCGGGGGAGATGGGCAGACATGAATAATAAAATTGTTCGTCAATTCAACCACACCCTGCTGTGGCCGGTGCAGTTGCAGGCATTGCGCCGTGAGGCGAACGGCAGTCAGCTGCTGTATTGGGACAATCTCAAACGTAATCCCGGGCCGTGGAAGTATGTTGAAGATCCTCTGCTGATCGATGATGAATCCTGCCTGATTGGCTATGAAGAATTCGTCTATTTTCTGCCCTATGTGCAGCGGTTTTTATATGGCGTCGGCGATGAAGGGCGCGGTGCGCAATCTTCGTTGTACGTATTCAAACGCGACGATGTTCACGAAGTTCACGTGCGCCTGAGCCAGCAGGATGAGCCGGTAATATTGAACGTCATGCGATTGCGACTTTATTTCTTTTACGACATTGATATCGCTCTCATTGCCATAGAAGTTGCGGGCAAAGATATTGCCCTGGAGACGGCTATTGAACTGATGGACCGGCTGGGCCGTCCGTATCCGCCGGCCTGGGATTCGTCCCAAGGCGGCAATGCCATTCAGGGCGCGCATTGCCCGTTCGAGGTAAAGTTTGTTGACAAAAGTGGTGCGGTACTCGCCACCTCGGACTATGCGAACCAAAATAAATTTCTGGATTTGGTTCGTGGCGAACGACAGACACCCGCGGCCGCGCACTGGGAATATTTGTTGTCGCCGCTGATCCCGGCCTATCGTCCCGGTAGAGCCATAAAATATTACCAGCTTGAAAATAAGCGCATCCCGATCATGACCTATTTATCGTTTGATGATCCGCGAGCACTGACGCGTGGCGACATGGTGCGGTTGGGGTTTGCGGCGAAATGGGGCAACTCGGGCACCTTGCCCTATGCAAAAAGCTTTCTGGTGAATTTTGAAACCGAAAATTGTTACGACCGCTATTGGGATGCGGAAGACGCCAACAGCGGTATGGACACGCGGTTTTTTTTCTGTGGTTTGTCGTTCGCGATGATCACCAAAGCGGGTTTGTCAAGCCACGTCCTGCATCGCCAGTTCCGCCACCAGTTTTTTCAGATTGGTTTGATCGCGCACTTTCACAAAGCTGCGCTGCTGTCGATGTCCAACCGGTTTTCTCGTGCGGTGGAGCGATTGCGAGTCCGTGATTTCGACAGCGTAAAAGTGTTCAAACGCCATGTGCGGGAGACGCTCGAAGTTTTTTTGCGATTCAACAATCGTTATTGGTTTCACGAAATTTCGAATCAGGTTCAACCGAGTGATTTTTTCAAACGTTGGGGGCATCAGCTGGGCTCTGATGCGCTCTACGCAGAAGTACGCGAAGAGGCACGCGATATCAATGAATATCTTGATGCTGATCGCGCCCGCAAAACCAGCGACAACACCACCCGCCTGACGGTGGTATCGGCCTGTGGCATGGTCGGAACCATCGTTACCGGCTTCCTCGGCATGAATTTATACAGCCATAGCGAGATGCCGACACAAACGAAATTTTTGATATTTTTTGCCGTCTTTATTCCCACTGTGTTGCTATCCTTATATACCGTGATGATTTCGCGCCGCATTGCGGGATTCATGGAGGCCCTTTCATCTGAGGGGCTCACTTGGCGCGAAAAATTCGTCACATTCCGGCAGATTTGGGGCGTTGATAAGCGCGCCGCGGCCAGAGCGCGGCGCAGCACTGATGGGTTTGCGACCGACGCGGATTAGTTTGGCGACGTCGCTTTGAGCAAGCGAATATCTAAATTCTGATACTGATGTAAAGTAAATGTTCCATGGCATTGCGACGAGTACGCTATTTTGTGCGCGTGCAAAGCGGGATAAATCGGGGGTGGCGAATGAGCTTGAATCGATGCATGAATATTAGGGTTGCATTGCTGGTTTTGACGACGGCCTGCCTAGCTTTTGCAAACCTTGCCGCCGGCGGGCCGCTAATCAGGGTTATACCCGCTGCCGAAAAAGCAGACGCAAAACCGCCCGAATCCACGGCCAAGAGTAATGCTGCCGAGGTGCCCATCAAAGGCGTGCTTTCCAAAGTCGATCGCGAAAAAATTCAACGCGTGATTACCTTGCAGTTACGCGCATTTGAGCGTGACGAAGCCGCGATAGCGTTTTCTTACGCCACGGCCGATACGCGAAAATATTTTGGTTCACCGCGCCAGTTTATGGAAATGGTGCGCGGCGGTTATGCACCGCTCATGAAACACAGTTCGCGCGAATTTCTGGAGGCGGCTATTGTCGACGGCCTCACGATTCAAGCCGTGAAATTTCTAACCGCCGATGGCGATATTGTTATTGCGCTATATACGATGGTACGTCAGGCGGACAGTGAGTGGCGCGTTGGCGGATGTGAATTGGCACCAAGCAGTTTGCAGGCTACCTAGCGGATAAAAAATGAAAGTCTAGTCTGGGCGGGTATTTTGAGGCGTTTTTGTTCGGAGACGCTCGCCAATATTAGAGTTTAATTCTGCGCTACCTTTAATTCCTTTGGGAGTGCTACATCGGGATAGCGCTTGCGAAACCGCGAAATTTCCTCAGCGAGTTCCTTATTTTTATCCTGCCGTTTCAGCTCAAGCATGCGTTTTATCCATGTCTCGGCAGACTCGATATTATCGGTTTTTGCAATTTTGGCGGCGTCAAATTTTTGAGGTGCGGGAGCTGACGACGCGGCTTGGGCTAATTGCGCCGGCTGCGCCCGCGTCGCTGAATAGTCTGAAGATATTGGCTCGGGCGGCACCGGCTTTTTGGCGACACTGGCCGCGTCGGCTGCACTCGATGCGAGCGGCGCAGACGCTTCCGGTAGCGCGGTGGGAGGCGATGACATCGCTCGGGCGGGAACGCCAGCTGGCACCGCGTTAGATGCCTTGCCACCGGCACTAGTGGCTGCGTCAGCATCGAGCCTGCCGGTGGTGCTGGCACGGCTTCGTTGCTCGTTTGCAGCGCTGGCTGGAGCGTCGCGAATCGATGTGGCTGCAGAGGCTATCTCGGCTTTTGGTGCAAACGATTTCGATTGTGCGGTCAATTTTGCGGACAACTCTGCTTGAGGCGCGATCGATATCTTGGGCGACGCGGGCGGCTCAGATGGCGATAGTTTGGGCGCTATATTTACCGGCTGCTGAGCCGTTTTTGGCGACGGCGGCGGTGGTGAGGGTGGTGCTGGTGCTTGGCGTATTAGAGCCGCCTTGGACGAAGGCACGCTTGGAGCCAATCCCGATTGCGCGCCTATCTTGGCTTCCACCACTTTAGACTTTGCGTCGTTCATAGTCCCGGCAGATGGCGCGGCCAAAGACGAGATCGCAGCAGGCGGCTGCGCGATAACCGGTACAAGCGCTTTTGAACTTTCCGGAGTTGCTACATTGGCAGTCGACGGCAAAACTGATGTCGCTATTTCAGGGCGATCTTGTACCGCCATAAAGACCACCGAACTGGTGAGCATTACGGTGGCCGCCGCTGCCAGAGGCGCAGCCCACCTGCCAGCCCAACCCTTCTTGGTCGACATCGGACTCCAAGTTCCTGCAACCTGCGTCCCGTCCCCCTGCGTTGCCGCACGTCGCGCCGCTGCCCGGATGGCATCATCAATCATGGCACGCGGCTCTTCTTGCAGAGCGGCGCGATATGCCTCCCGGACTTGCCTGGCATCAAGTTGTTCTGACGGATCCAAATCGTTATTCGAATGGGTTAATTTTGATGTGCTCATGCATGCTCCTTCAGGCGTTCGCGCAATCGCGCGATGGCATATCGAAGGCGGCTTTTGGCTGCCTCGAAAGTAACTCCCGTGGTCTGCGCGATTTCTTCAACGCTCATGCCACCTTCTTCGTACAGCAAAAACGCTTCGCGCTGTGGTGCCGGCAGAGCGTCCAGCTCTCGCAGTATGGCATCGCCCTGCTGCCGTGATTCGGCGCGCACCGCGGGTTCATCTACGCGGCTGCCAATGGCAATATCCGGTTCGCCCTTAAACCCGTCAACCGACTCGTCAACCCAGCCGTCAACCAGCGTGATGTCGCGGCGCTTATGGCGTCTGAAAAAATCCATCACTCGATGATGCGCCAGGGTGTAAAGCCAGGTACGAAATTTTGCTTCTACCTGATAGACCTCGCGTGATTGAATAACGTTCATCCACACTTCCTGAAACAATTCCTCCGCTTCATCCCGAGACCGGCATTGTCGCAAGATAAAACGATAAAGCCCGCCGCGATGGCGGGTATACAGCTCATCAAATGCAGCCACACCTTTGTTCCCGGTGTCACGCTGATAGCGCTGCATGAGAGATTCATCGTCGTCACTTTTTACATCATGCGTCATGCCCCGCAGTTTAATACACGGCGGCCCCGCGACTTTTGTTACCAGCGTCACCAGCATGGCGATAGGCCCGCCAGCCAAGGCGGGCCATGGCCGCATGAAAGCGATGCAATCAGGCAGCCATGCATGTCATTTGATTTCAAACTCGCCCACCATGATGGTTTCCTTGCCATCTTTTAGCCGCATGGTCACGATCTGGTCGCGCTGCTGTCGGGTACCGAAGCCGGTCGTGAGCCGCATTTGCAGGGTGGTTGCGCCGGTAACGTTCTGCCGCCGGTCGCCAAAATATTGCGCCTCAACGCGATATTTTCCCGGCTTTGCGCTCTTCAGCGAGAACTCCTCCGGCCCGTAGCCGCCGGTAAAATCAAGTGACATGCGGCCACCCTGATAGGTCATCCGGTTGCCGTAAAACGCCTTCTCGCCATTTGGATCAGTGACCCATAAGTCGATGTCAGTATTGTCGGCATCCCACGTCAGCACCGCACGCAAATCCAACGGCAGATTTTTGATAAGGCGTCGGTCAATGCGGCTGGTATCTAATCTAGAAGTGCCGTTGTTGCTTGTGGTGTTGGTGGCAATAATGGAATTCAGCTCGGCCAGCGCGATCAATTCCACTTCCGGAAAGCGGCCGTTCCAAGGCCGCACCACCACGTCGTACAGCGAATCTATCGCCCGCTGTGCTTGATTATCAGCGGCATAGGCGAGCCCGAGATCTCGATACGATTGCGGTTCTTCGGGGCTCAGTTCCAGCACTCGTTTGAATACCGGGATGGCTAGCGCCGGCTGACTCGCCTGCATCAAGCGATAACCCAAAATGCGCAAAATATGCCGATTTTCCAAATCCATTTCTGCGAGGTTACTCAACACGCGAATGCCCAGATCATTCAAGCCGCGCTCAAAAAATATGTCTGCTGCATCCAGGTAGAACGCGGTACTGGCAAGATAGCCGGGCGCTTCGTCGAGGTAAACGCGATAAAGATCGGCGGTGCGGGTGCGCTTGAGCCGGTCTGCATAGGGCGCGTCAGGTTCCCATTTTTGCAGGCGAATGGTGCTTACCGGTTGCGCGTTATTTTGCGCTGACTTTGCGGTGACCGACTGCGCCGCGGGTGGCAACATCATTCTCGGCGATGCGGGTGACGGTGCAGACGAACCTGCGGGCGAGTTTGCCGACGACGTCTCGCGATTCTGCACCGCTGCATCCGCCCGGGCCAGATTGCCGTTAACGGCGGCTCCGTGCTCGAATTCCTCTGCTTTCTTTATTTTGTTTTCAATATACCGGTCATTCTTTGGAAACGAGTGATTCCACCACGCGACTTTTTGCTCAAACATGCGAACGATATTTTCCAAATGGCTGCCGCGCGCCGCGCGTTGCTGCTGCTGCATCATCGCGAAAACGCGATCATAGTCAGCGCGCAATTCTGGTGGCGGCGCGATTTCAAACCGCGCGTAATCCTCGACCCGATCAAGAATGATGAGGGAAGTTTCTCCGGTGACGAGGCGGAAACGTTGCCCAAGTCTTCGTATCTCGGCACGGTTCAATTGGTACTCTGCGTCGAGTTCGTTTAAGCGCATTTCAGCCCATGTGGAAGCGGCAGTTTCATTGGTTTGATCGTCCGACTGTCCGCTTTGGGGTTCCTGCTGGACCGGCACCTCAATGCTGTCCCGGTTGCCGTGAGGATGTTGCAAACCAATATGCAGCGTGGCTCGACGATCCGTCAGCACCCCCGCAATCTGCACGCGACCACCCCCCGCATGCGTTGCAGACAGCACAATTTTAGACGCGCCCGCGCCGTCCACTTGGGTGATGCGTGTGACCGCCGATAGCAGTGTTGATGCCGCGCTCGCCGATGTCTCGCGTGTCAGATCCACAAAGCGCCCGCCACTGCGTTCTGCGACGAACTTGAGAAACGTCGAATCCATTTTGCTCGCGGTTGAAATCGAGTAGAGCGGCACACTCGGCATGGCAAAGCCGGTTCGCTCGTTTTGTTTGTCAGCAATTTTATTCCCGTCTTTGTTACTTCTATTACCTTTTCCTGCGTCGGAAAAATTATTCAGCCCATCCGAGAACAGCAGATATTCACGCACACTTGCCTCTGGCGTGAATGCATTTAAATTTGTCGCGCCGTCATAGGCAACGGCAGACAGCACGTCGCGCAGCGCCCTCCAATCGCCATTGATGATGCGAAACGATTGTGTGGGTTCGGCGACATTGCGAATTTGTGTCAGTCGCACTTCGCCATCGCGCATCTTTTTGAAATAAGCATCCAGCAGTTGAAATTCGCGCGCGTGGTCGCGGCCCTGATTGCGACCTTGACCGCGGCTGCCTGAACTGTCCCAGACAATGCCAACCGTTTTCGGAATTTCACGCGCCAACGTGCCTGATTTTTCGCTTCTGCCGGTTTTGTCTGGGGCGCTGCCTGTCGGAATCACCACATCGGCAACGAAATATGTTTTTCCTTCAAAAAGCTGGGTTTGCACCGCCGCTGAGGTGGAGGCAGGCAACACGAATTCGATCACCGCCTCGCGTGAGTTTGAGAGCGAGAAGTCGCGGCGCGATTCGCGCAGGCGATAGGTGTTGCTCAACAAGTCTTTCGATAAATTGATCGGGCCGTAACTGTTGCGTCGGAGTTGCGGTGGCACCTTCATTGCCTGGTCCGCGACGCGGATCGTGGCGCTTATTTCTAAAGTGCTGACGCGCTCTGCAAAGCCGATGGGTAAACGATAAATCGTCTCGCCGCCCGCGTCGCTTAGATTCTCGGCAATGCGAATCACAACACGTTTCGTGCCTTGCGCGGGAATCGGATAAACCCGAAGCTTGAAATTATTTCCCTGCGTGATTTCCAATAGGCCTGGATCAATCCGCGTGCGAATGACGTCTTCAAACACCGCTTGGCCTTTGGCCTTTTCGACTGGGACGGCTTCGCGCAATTTGCCATTGACGTCCATTGCAAAACTCGCCACGCGCTGGCCGCCAAGCAGAGGAAACTGCAATTCGCCTTCTAACACCCGGTTGTTGGGATTAAAAAACGTCAAGTCAATTTCGGTGCTGGCACGGCGACCGCTGACATCGCCTGTGATGCGGACAGTCTGCAACTGAATCGGGGCGGCATCACGATTGGTAACCACCAGCACTGGCGGTCGCCAGAGGATGGTGGGTGCGGGCGGTTTCCAATCAGGAACCGCTGTCATGCGCGCGTGGGCAGGCGAGCAGAGTGACGTCAGAGCCAGCGACGCGGCGACTGAAAAAACAAGCGATAAAGCAAGCGACAAAGCAAGCAGAAATTTATTCACGGAAAGTCCTTTTTTGTGAGGTGCTATTCCGTTAAGCGCAGGCGGGTGGAGAAAGGGTTAAGTCTTTATAATTATTTTTTCTAACGCTTTTGCAGTGCCAAAGTCCTTACCTGGATTGCCATTTAGAGCATTTATGCTCGGAGAGTGCCGTAGATATTAGGGTTTACTTTTTTTATCTAATGTTTATTTGGCCGCGTCTGCTTGTTTAGATGGCTGTGCCGCGTCAAACGCAGGGAGCGTCATGGCGTGGTGATAAATCGCGAGAATGTGCGGAAATTTGTCGAGAGCGCATTTGAAGCGGTTGGCATTCGTCACTTGCGGAATCAGGCAAATGTCAGCCAAGGTCGGACTATTGCCGACGCAATATTGGCTTTGTACTTTTCGTCCCGCCAGCATCGTTTCAATCGCGGTAAAGCCTTGGTTGATCCAGTTGCAGTACCACTGTGTTTTCTGGCTTTCGGTCATGCCGAAATTCGAGGTTAGGGTATCCAACACCTTGGGGTTATTAAGCGGATGAATGTCACAGGCAATCATCAGGGCAATGGAGCGCGCGGTGGCACGCTCCCGCGGGTTGGCGGGCAACAGCGGTGGATCTGGATAGAGATCGTTCAAATATTCAATGATCGCGAGCGATTGCCCGAGCGAGAACGGCTCCGCGCTCTCGTCGGTATCATCGATTAAATACGGCACCAAGCCCTGCGGATTGATCGCGCGATATTCATCGCGAAATTGCATTTTGTTTGCCAGATGAATTGCGTGTTGCTCCGGATTCAAGCCCTTTAAATTCATGGCGATGCGCACGCGGTAAGCCGCCGACGACCGAAAGTAGCCGTACAAAATCATGGGTGTTCACCGAATATAATGTGGGGATGGATGATTATAAGCGCGCTCTAAATAATGAAGCAGCAAACGCGATGGGCGTAACCCGACACCAGCTAATTTCATGGCTTTCCGCGGCAGATCAATTTGCGGCGACCGGTGATGCTAATTTTGCCGATGATGGTGAGACTGCTGCGCCGCCTGTGTTGAGTGCTGGTAAGCCGTTAAAGCCTGCCGCGGTGCTGATTCTGCTGGTGAACCATGGGGCAAGTCACGGTGCCGGCGGACTAGAAGCGGGACCGCGAGTACTATTCACGCAGCGGACGGCGCATTTGACTGATCATGGCGGCCAGATCAGCTTTCCGGGCGGCCGGGTGGAAGCGGATGATCGCGACCCGTTCCACACCGCGCTCCGCGAGACTGAGGAAGAGACCGGCTTGGATGCCTCGCAGATCGAGGTGCTCGGTTCGATCCCCCATTATTCAACCGGCACCGGCTATCAGATTAAGCCGGTGGTGGCGTGGATCGACGGGCCGGTAAAATACAAACCTGATCCCAAAGAAGTGGCGGAATGTTTTGAGGTGCCGTTTTCGTTTTTGATTGATGAGCGCAATCATCGGCTGGAAAGCGCGATGTACAAAGGTCGGATGCGCAGTTATTACGCGGTACCGTATCACCATCGCTATATCTGGGGCGCCACGGCCGGAATGCTGGTCACGCTGACGCGGGTAATTGCGCATGCCCGCCGCGCTTGAAGGCTTGAAGAAGCGGGATACCAAGCGACATAGTGAGCGACCCAGCAAAGAAACCTCATTCAATCCGCAAAATTTATTGTAACTAGCACGCTTTTATTATTAACCAAGAGGAAAAAATGAATACAACAGCAAGCGGTTTGCAGTACGAAGATAAAGTTGAAGGCACAGGCGCGACGGCAGTGGCGGGTAATCATGTTTCAGTCCATTACACTGGCTGGCTTTATGTGGATGGAAAAGCTGGCTCGAAGTTTGATTCGAGCAAGGATCGTGGAGACCCGTTCCAATTTCCATTGGGTGGCGGTCGAGTTATCCGTGGTTGGGATGAAGGCGTGGCCGGAATGAAAGTCGGTGGCACGCGGCATCTCGTGATTCCGCCCGAATTGGGCTATGGTGCGCGCGGCGCGGGTGGTGCGATTCCACCCAATGCGACCTTGTTGTTTGAGGTGGAGTTGCTTGGCGTTTAATTAAACTTGGTAGCAACGACGGGCTGCGGCTGGATTGGCAATGAGGAGCGCGCTAGAGTTTGTGCGCTCCAATTTGTAAGCGCTGATACTGGTCATATTTCTCATCAATCGCTTCACCTGAGCCCGGCGTGCGGGTGACTGTGATCCAGACATCAGGCGCGAAGGTTTCGCAAAGCTGGCTGGTGTAATCAATTTCCTCTTCCGCAACGCCGCGGGCGATTTCGTAGCTCGGCGCTTTCCACTCGAACATCAGATATTGGGCTAGCGTATCTTTAAAAATTTCGATATCCCCATCTTCGACTTCGATGACTTCGGCAATAGTGCAGCGTGAACGGCTCGAAATGGAGATAAACGAGCCATCGCAGTAGCAGCGGGGCTCGCAACGGTAGCCGAGTGCCAGATCGCAGACCGCAAAACCGCCTGAACATACCCATTCGTTCTCATCGCAAGCGCCGCCTTGCTGGTAAAGCTGATCGTCCGAATTGTCGAGGCGTACTGCTTTAAGAAATTTTTTCATCTGCGCAATAATGTCAGCTGGCGGACTTCGAGCCAAACCGCACTTTTAAATGCTCCATCGTTTGGACCAGTTTTGCGCAAGTGCCGGGCTCGAATGCTGAATGTCCTGCGTCCCTGATGATGTGATATTCAGCCTCTGGAAAGGCGCGCGATAAATCATCAGCGGACACAATCGGGCAGACGGCGTCATAGCGGCCTTGCACAATCGTGGTGGGTATGTGGCGAATACGACCGATGTTGTTCAGCAAAAAGTTATCGTCCAAAAAAATATCGTGCATGAAGTAGTGTGCCTCAATGCGCGCCAGCCCAAGTGCTATGCGATCTGAACCAAAATTTGCGACGATGCCAGGGTTCGGTAGCAAAGCAGAGCATGAGCCCTCATAGGTGCTCCAGACGCGGGCGGCGGGCAGATGTACCAACGGGTCCGGGTTCGATAACAGCGCGTAATACGCCTTCAAAATATTGTGGTGCTCATGTTCCGGCAAAACGGATACAAACTTACGCCACGCTTCTGGAAAAAAGCTTTTCAAGCCGTACAAAAACCATTCAATTTCGGCTTGACGGCACAAGAAAATACCGCGAAGAATCAGCGCCATGGCCCGCGCGGGATGATGCTCCGCATAAGCGAGCGCCAACGTTGAGCCCCATGAACCACCAAAAACCAGCCACCGCTCAATGCCTAGGTGAACCCGCAGTGTTTCTATATCAGCGATGATATGCGGCGTGGTGTTGTCGCGCAGCTCGCCAAGCGGTGTGGAACGTCCGGAGCCGCGCTGGTCGAAAATGACAATACGATAAAACTCGGGATCAAAAAATTGCCGGTGTGAGGACGACGCTCCGGCACCCGGCCCGCCGTGCAGAAACACAACGGGCACACCCTCAGGGTTCCCTGATTGTTCGAAGTACATGGTGTGGATGCTATCGAGCGCGAGCGTGCCGTGGTCATACCGATCAATCGGCGGATATAACTCGCTGCGGGTGAAATCTGGAGATGTATCTTTCTGGCTATGTTGATGATCAAGCATGGCGGAACTCACGTTAAAAAATTAAAGCATGTCGTTAGAGAAAAAAACAAATGTGACGACCCGGTAAAGCTGGACGAAATAGGGCTCTGGCCCAGAAGTTGTTCGTATGTGTTTAAGGCGCGGTCACAAGTGAAGCTTCAGCAAACGGCAAAAACGAATGCAACCAAGGGTAGCAGAAAATGGTTTTTATCGACGCTGCCCTGAAGGTCCAAACGCCTCCTAAATGCCCGCATAAAGTGCGCGAAATCCAAAAGCCAGCGGCGTGTGCCCTTGTAGATTAGCGCCCTATGCCTCGAAAAAACTGCCCGCGATATGTGAACAAGAGTTAACAAAAATTGACGTAAATCAACTAACGATTTATGTTGCGGTGCAATAACTGCCGTAACATTCATGTAGTGAGCGGTTCGTGCCGTAAACAATGGTAATAGTTTACCGAATTGCGCTAAAAAATTGATTGTTCTTCGGAGATAGTGAATGCTTTACCAATTTCATGAATTGCAGCGCGCTGTGATGGAGCCTTGGCGTTGGTGGGCTCAGGCCCATGTGGACGCATTTGGCAATGCGTTTTCGCCGCTTTCTTTGACACCGGCCGCCAAAAATGTCACGGCAGGCATGGATTTGATGCTGCGCCTCACGGCGCGCTACGGGCGTCCTGCGTTCGATATAGGTCACGTCAAGGTAAATGGCGTGGATGCCATCGTTACGGAAGAAGTGTTGCTCGAAAAACCGTTCTGTAATTTGCTGCATTTTAAGAAATCACGATCGGTAAAAAATGAGCCTACGGTGCTTATCTTTGCTCCGCTTTCGGGTCACTACGCTACGTTGTTGCGAGACACTGTTCGCACCATGCTGCCCAATCATGATGTGGTGATCACGGACTGGAAAGATGCCCGTGAAGTCCCGTTCAGCAACGGCCCGTTCCATTTTGACGACTACGTGGCCTACGTTCAGGAATTTGTCCGATTCACCCAAAATTGCTTGGGGCCGAATATTCATCTGGTTTCGGTTTGCCAACCGACGGTTCCGGTTTTAGCCGGGATTTCGTTAATGGCCCAGCGTGATGAGCGGCTGCCCAACTCAATGACCATGATGGGCGGCCCTATTGACACACGCCTAAGCCCGACATCCGTAAACGACTTCGCCATGGATCGCACGCTTTCATGGTTTGAACAGAACGTAATCCAGCGGGTGCCGCAAAAATACGCAGGCTCGATGCGCCGCGTTTATCCCGGTTTTTTGCAGTTGTCCGGATTCATGGCGATGAACCCTAAACGGCATATGAAATCGCATCAGGATTACTACAAGGACCTGGTTGCGGGAGACGGCGAAAGTGCTGAAGCGCATCGCCGCTTTTATGATGAATACAACGCGGTCATGGATTTGCCTGCGGAATATTATCTCGACACGATCTTCCGGGTTTTTCAAGATCAGACCCTGGCCAAAGGACTAATGGACGTGGCAGGCGAGCGCGTCAACCCTGCGGCCATCAAGCGCACTGCGCTATTCACCATCGAAGGCGAGCTGGATGATATTTCAGGCAGCGGACAAACCCA
>JBBRFJ010000059.1:0-17388 GCA_038224475.1 Burkholderiales bacterium | reverse complement strand
GGTTAGAGATGCCATCACCCAGAAGGACTACCAAGTGCGTTTCGTCGCGGTGGGCGATAAAAGTCCCTCGCCGACGGTGGTATTTATTGAAGATGCCGGCCGCATCCGTTCCCAAGCGCAACAGATGAAATTGGTCGCACTCGGCCGGCTGACCGCCAGCATTGCCCACGAAATCCGCAACCCGCTGTCCTCCATTAACCACGCAGCAGAATTGCTGCAGGAAGACGATCACCGTCTGCCCGCTGATGCGCGTTTACTAACGATCATTCAGGAAAATTCGCGCCGACTGGATCGTATGGTGCAAGAAGTATTGAACCTAAACCGCCGTGATCGCGCGCACCCCGAGGCAATCGATGCGCGCGCTTACCTCGACCAATTCATACTGGATTTTTTAGCGAACGAGAAAGTGCTCGATGACGTTATTTCGTTGGATGTCACAACCTCAAGGCGCATTATTTTTGATCGCAGCCATCTGGATCAAATTCTATGGAACCTGATTCGAAACGCTTATCGACACAGTCGAAAATCGAGCGGCAGTGTGAGCGTAAGATTGGCTGATACCAGTGTCAGCAATATGGCGCGGCTGTCGGTGATCGATGATGGTCCGGGCGTTTCTACGGAAGCGCTGGCCCATCTGTTCGAACCATTTTTTACAACAGAAACGTCAGGCACCGGCTTGGGCTTGTACATCGCGCGCGAACTGGCTGAAGTTAATGGCGCCCGCGTTGAGTATATTGTCGAGCGCACACCGGCCACCGCACGCGGCGCTGAATTTTGCATTACGCTTCAGCTTCAATAAAAATTTAAAATCGATGCAAATCGCTTTCAGGCGCATTTCAAATTAAAACGAGAACGAGCTAATTTATGGCCGACAAACACGTACTTATCGTGGATGATGAATCAGATATTCGCGAATTACTGGTGCTCACACTGATGCGAATGGGTGTTGAGGCGGATACGGCAGCGACCGTGGAACATGCTTTTGCGCGTTTGTCGGAGCGAAGCTATGATCTTTGTCTGACGGACATGCGCCTTCCCGATGGTGATGGCCTGATGATCCTCAAGCATATAGCCGAAAATTACGGCAATACTCCAGTCGCCGTAATCACCGCTTTTGGCAGCACGGATAATGCGGTGGCGGCCCTGAAAGAGGGCGCATTTGATTACATTGCCAAGCCGATTCAATTAAAACAATTGCGCGAGGTGATCACGTCCGCCATGAATTTGCCCAAGTCATTGGCAGAACGTCCTGAGCGCGCGGAGAGAACAAAACGTACCAGCGGTGCAGATAAGATCGGCGGCGGCAGCGACGCGGGGCCGCGGTTGATTGGCGAGTCCCAGCCGATCGTGAGGGCGCGTGACATGATCGGCAAGTTGGCGCGAAGTCAGGCACCTGTCTACATCGCGGGTGAATCCGGCACCGGTAAGGAAGTTGCCGCAAGGCTCATTCATTCGGGCTCCGCCCGTCGCGATGCGCAATTCGTCGCGGTGAACTGCGGTGCGATTCCGGAAAATTTGATGGAAAGCGAATTTTTTGGCTATAAAAAAGGCGCGTTTACCGGCGCCGATGCCGAGAAAGACGGTTTTTTGCATGCGGCCGATGGCGGTACTTTGTTTCTGGATGAGGTCGGCGATCTGCCGATCTTGATGCAGGTGAAGCTGCTGCGCGTGATTCAGGAAAAGAAGGTTCGTAAACTGGGTGACACCGCTGAATTACCGGTTGATTTCCGCATCATTAGCGCGACGCATAAAAATTTGGTGGATAAAGTTGCGGCGGGCGAATTTCGGCAAGATTTGTTTTATCGATTGAATGTAATCGAGCTGAAAATGCCGAGCCTGCGCGAGATTCCCGAAGATGTCCCGTTGATGGTCAAGTTGGTGTTGGAACGGCTCTCTCAGCAAAGTGGTGTGCCGCTGCCGCAGCTCGGTGATGACGCTATGAACGCGCTGATCAGCTACGACTACCCTGGCAATGTCCGTGAGCTTGAAAACATCTTGGAGCGCTCATTGGCTCTATGCGATGGCAAGCTGATCCGTGAGGCAGACTTGTATTTAACAGAGACGCATTCCTCAGGCAAAAGTGGTGGCAGCAGCAGTATTTCTGGCGAGCGCACCCAGCCGCTGCATGAATATCTGGACCAAATTGAGCGCCAACAAATTATGAAAGCGCTTGAACAAACACGCTTCAATAAAACCGCGGCGGCGAAGGTGCTGGGAATTACCTTTCGCTCGCTTCGCTACCGCCTTGATCGGCTGGGCATCGAATGATCAACCTGACCTGAGACCCGCTATCGATAGCGGCAAGTGCTAATATCAGAACGCGTTCTTGAATCTTCGGTGTAGTCTAAAGTCTAACAAAGGAAAAAAATGCCCCACGGTTATGTTTGCGAAGCAGTGAATCCTGTTGAAAATGATTTCTCGGCAGATTCGCGCGACAAGGATGGGGTGCGTGTTGTGTCATTTGATAACAAGCGTGCTCTTACGGTTTATTTATTCTCGACTCATATCGTGCAAATTGAGGCGGTAAAAGACGCCAAGACTGCCGAAGATCGCGGGTTGATTACGCTCTCGTCTGGTTTGCGCTACATCTCCAAACGAGCGGCAAGCGTGACCTGTGCCGAGTTACTTGCACAAAGCTAGCAGCAAACCTGGCATCAGACTTAATAACTTTAGCGAACACAATATCTCAGCAAAAAAGGGCAACGCGATTGCGTTGCCCTTTTTGTTCTGCACTTGTGCGCTGCTCTGATCGCGGCCGATAAAGTTAGGCTTTTGCGGTCGATTTATTCGCTTTATGTTTGGCCTTGTGTGCTGTCTTGTTTGCTGTTTTGTGCGCATGCTTTTTATGAGCTTTACTCGAAGCCTTGTTTGCCTTTGCGCTGGTTTTCTGCATCCCGGTCTTGGTGACTTTTGCGGGCACCGCGGCCGCGGCAGGTGCAGAAACTGCTGCGGTTGGCGCCGTTGGTGTTACCGGTGCCGCTGAAGTTACAGGCGTTTGCGCAAATCCTACCGCGCTGGTCAATAAGGTTGCTGTAAGAATGGCGAGACTGATCTTTTTCATGAGTGTTGCTCCAAGTTGTAAGAAGCAAATGCTTCACCACGAAAAACGCGTTGAGGGCTCGCGGGTTGACGCCGCTCTAAATACATCTATAAATTAACGAGTGTTGACGATTGGCGAATCAGTATTGCGAGGTTGGACAATGTCGAAGCGCACATCAAACAAATCGGCATCATCGAAATGCCGAACACCGACGAACGCGGTCGCGTGGCGGCCCCACTGGCGCATCGCACCTGCACTCTCAATGCCCATCGGCCAAAAGAAAAAACGTTCTGCGCGCTCGGTTCCCGCGATTATTCCATTGAGCTGAAAAATGCTGCGGGTTTGACCTTGGCCAGCGTCGAGCTTGCGCAATTCATTATCATCGCGCCACTCGTAAACCACACCGGGATTATCAATGATGGAATTTCTATTTGACGCGGTGCCGACGCCCACGTTCACACCGACGATGTAATGACTCTCGGCGGCCAGTCGTAGTGTGATTCGCTGCGTCACGCCGAGGATCGGCATCGACTTCGGCACAAACGCCCATTCGGTATGTGCAGCAGGCGCGGGCTTCGGTTGCATTCGTGAGGTCGGAAAAAACATGTGATAACAACCGCAGGCGTGGATCGAATCATAAATGAGCGGCGTGCCATCCTCATCGAGCGTGACGCGCCAAATAATTGAGTCCAATGAACCAGATAGTAAATCCAGCGGCTGGCGGCGCGGGCGAGACGGAAACCAGACGCTATAAACAAGTTGCGCGAAAGATCTGCCGTTGATTCGCGTGTAGGCAACGCGCTGATAGCTGGTGGGACGGTCAGTATTGACGGCGGGCGTGTTGTCTTGGATTCGGTTTGTTCCAATGCCACTGCGCCATTGCAGCATGCCGATACGATCATCCGCTGTTGCCGTTTCAACTTCATAAATGGGCGCATAGATTTCAAACAGCTTTTGCCAATCTGCGTCTGAAAATGCCCCGGCAGTTGCCATGCCCAGCGCATTTTTCTCGGCATGCTGGAATTTTGAAATGACGTTTTCCGTCGCTTGGGGTGTTGGCGGATCTGTTTGGGGCACATATCGGGCGATGCCGACGTTTGCCGGCGCATCTGGCGAAGCGCTTCGTATCGTCAATGCTGCATTACGTTGCCACCCTTCAACACCGTAAAAGAATGGATACTTTGCCAGCGGATAAATGCCCAGCGCGCGTTTAAAAGTTGAGTAGTCGTCAGGCACGTTTACCGCATCGATGATTGCTTTGCGTTTTGCTGAGTCATGTGGATGATCTGCATCAGCGCCCATCATCAGCTTCGCACATTCGCTTGTTCTGGCGCGTAATTCTTGCTTCGACAATCCTGCAATAGCAGCGCCTGAAGCGGCGGGAAGATTTGAAATCTCTACATCGCGAGATGCGCGATCCAGCTCCCGCATCGCGCCTAGCCAGGTCTGAAATGTGGTCTCAGCACCTGGCTTAGAAAGTTTCGGATCCGCCGCAAACGAAGGCACGAACGAAGCCAGAAAGCGATTCACGCGCAAATAGGGGAAGCCTGGCACGCGCGCTTCAGCGCCATCACGCACGCCAGCCTCGTCAATGGCTGCATCGAGACGATTAAAATGATCAGCACAACCACGAAAAACGGTATCGCTTGAAGGTGTTCCGGATGTCGGCGAGCCCGGGCCCAGGTTGGTGCAGCCCGCCATTGCCAGAACGCATAAGATGATCAGTGTTTTTAAAAATTGCATAGGCCAGATTATATTCATTCCGCAACGACCCGCGCCTCATTTCTGATGGCCTTGAGTGCTGTCGATGATGACCACATTTCATACGTTGGACGTATTTGAATCACAGTTGATCCATGACAGAGAATGCGCCCAACACCGCAGGGCACGAGCCCAACTCCGCCCGGAACCGCGGGTCTTAAGCATGCAGCGGGTGCTAGAAGAAAGGCGTGCATAGCGCATTGCCTCCAACAGCGGTAACATAAGGGCTTGTAAATTTATGTGCATAGTGATTCGCCATGGCATCTTCAGCATCTGCAATCGTCGATACATCCAACCGCCTTGCCCCGCTTGTCAAGGGCGCTAAAAATGATCGAAAGGTTACGTTCCGCGAGGTCATTAATGGCTTGGTTGAGGACGGTTATGTTGCGGCAGCCGACGGCGAAAAGATTATTCACGACCAACGGGCGCAGCGGTCAGACGGACATCCGCTGGCGATTGTGGCGCAGCTGAAAATAAAGTCGCTCAAGCCGCCGTTGAGAAATTTGGATATTGAGCGCCTGACCGAGTGGTTCGCGGGACGTGTCGAGTTGCCGTATTACCACATCGATCCGCTTAAAATTGATATGCGGGCGGTCACGGAAGTGATGTCGTCTGACTATGCGGCCAAGCGGAATATTTTGCCCGTCGAAGTCAAAGGCCGTGACGCACTGATCGCGACCTGCGAGCCATTTGTAACGAGCTGGCAGCGTGATCTCGGTGAGATGTTGCGCCTCAATATTCAGCTGGTGATTGCGAATCCGGTCGACATTGAACGCTATGTGGGCGAATTTTATAATCTGGCGCGATCGGTCAAGCGGGCCGAAAAGAGCGACGCCGGCGCCGGAAAAAATAGCCTCAATAATTTTGAGCAATTGGTTGAGCTCGGCAAAGCGGGGCGGACGCTGGATGCCAACGATCATCACATCGTGCATCTGGTTGACTGGCTGTGGCAATACGCGTTCGACCAGCGGGCGAGCGATATTCACGTCGAGCCGCGCCGCGATGTCGCCACCATTCGGTTTCGCATTGATGGCGTATTGCATCAGGTTTATCAGGTGCCTGCCACGGTCGCGACCGCGATGACGTCGCGCATCAAAATTTTGTCGCGCATGGATGTCGTGGAAAAGCGTCGCCCGCAGGATGGACGCATCAAAACGCGCATGCCGGATGGCGAAGAAATCGAGTTGCGCTTGTCGACGTTGCCGACAGCGTTCGGCGAAAAATTGGTCATGCGGATTTTTGATCCCGATGTGCTGGTGCGCGATTTTTCAGAGTTGGGTTTTGCGCCGGATGATTTTGAAAAGTGGCAAAAATTGATTTATCAGCCGGGCGGCATCGTGCTCGTGACGGGGCCGACCGGATCGGGTAAGACCACGACCTTGTATTCGTCGATGAAGCTCCTCGCCACCGCTGAAGTCAATGTGTGCACGATTGAAGACCCGATTGAAATGGTCGAGCCCGCGTTTAACCAAATGCAGGTGCAAACCAATATTGATTTAGGCTTCGCCGAGGGCGTACGCGCGCTGATGCGGCAAGATCCCGACATTATTATGGTCGGCGAGATTCGCGATCTGGCGACAGCTGAGATGGCGATTCAATCCGCCCTTACCGGACATTTGGTGCTGTCCACTTTGCATACTAACGATGCGCCGACGGCGATTGCGCGTTTGCTTGATCTGGGCGCCCCCTCGTACTTATTGAATTCAACTTTGTTGGGGGTGATGGCGCAACGTTTGGTCAGGACGCTGTGCCCGCATTGCAAAGAAAAAGTCCCGTTCGATGATCCTCTCAAGATCAAGTTGTGGCACGAGATGGTGGCGCCGTGGAAAGGTGAAGCGCCGAAGGATATTTATCGGCCCGTCGGCTGCCTGGAGTGTCGTAATACCGGCTATTTGGGGCGCGTCGGGATTTATGAAATTTTGACGCTGGATCAAAATTTGAAGCGGCTGATTGTTGATCGCGCGGATTTGACGGCTATTACCGCAGAAGCCTACCGCTCAGGCATGCGACCACTGCGGTTAGCGGGCGCGATGAAGGTCGCGCAGGGGGTCACTACGATGGAGGAAGTACTAAAAGTTGCTCCGCCCGCCCCAATTGAAAATTCGAAACCATAGTATTGACGGCGGTTTCAGAGCATAAATAGCTGCAGAGGCTCGCTGATATTAGTGTTTGTACTTCTAGAAATGCACTCGTCTATTGAAAGATGAAACTCTTTTACTGTGACGAATTCGTCCTGCCGCTACCGCCGGGACATCGATTTCCGATGGATAAATATCGCTTGCTGCGTGAGCGTTTGCAGGCAAGCGGCGTTTTTCAGTCGGATGATTTTCTAACGCCACCGGCAGCAACATTTGCCGAACTCACCCGCGCTCACGCACCGGACTATGTGCTGCGTGTCGAGCGGGGTGAGCTCAGCAAACAAGAAATCCGCGTGATCGGTTTTCCGTGGTCGCTGGAAATGGTTGAGCGTTCCAAACGATCTTCGGGCGCCACATTAGCCGCATGCCGAACTGCATTAAGCGAGGGCGCATCCGCTAATTTGGCCGGCGGAACGCACCATGCTTTTTATGATCGTGGTGAAGGTTATTGCGTATTCAATGATGCGGCGATCGCGGCGAGAACGCTGGTCGCAGAATCGATTTTAGAGCGCGTTTTGATTGTAGATTGCGATGTACATCAGGGCAATGGCACGGCGTCAATTTTGTCGAGCGATGCACATATTTTTACCTTTTCCATTCATGGCGCAAATAATTTTCCCTTCAGAAAAGAAGCCAGTGATCTCGATATTGAACTTTCAGACGGCACCGGTGATATGGCCTACGAGCAAGCACTGGCGAGGGGTTTGAGCCAATCGTTTGCCGCTAATTCCCCGCAGTTGGTGATGTATTTAGCGGGCGCAGATCCGTTTGAAGATGACAAGCTGGGCAAACTCAAGCTCACCAAAGCAGGATTGATAAAGCGCGATGAAATGGTGTTTGAATATTGCCAAGCCCGTGCTGTTCCCGTTGCTTTTGCAATGGCCGGCGGTTATGCACGTAATATTCATGACACCGTTGAAATTCATGCCAATACGGTACTGACGGCGCGCAGAATTTATGGTTAAGGCGGTGAAGGCAGCGAAGGCGGTGAAGGAGAAGCGACAAACCGCCGCCGGTGCGCTGAGAGCCCTGCGTAAAATGCGATCTAAAGAAGGCGAGTCGCTTGTCCCGGCATTACCATCAGGCGATGAACTTTCCGCACAAACGCCTGAAAAAATTGAAAAACAAATTTCGCATACGATGCGCGCCAGCGCATTGAGTGGCCAAAGTGGACATGCGCAAATTGAAAATTGGTTTGCGCAAACGGGCTGGCAGCCGTTCGATTTTCAGCGTGAAGTCTGGGATGCGTATTTGCGGGGTGAAAGCGGACTCATTCATTCCGCCACCGGTACTGGTAAAACGCTCGCCGCATGGCTTGGACCGGTGATTGAATCTATCGACGCCAAATCCGAAGAGCCACCCGCGCTGACGGTGCTGTGGATCACGCCGATGCGCGCGCTTTCGGCTGATACCCGCGACTCGCTAATGCGACCGATCAATGACCTGGCGCTGCCGTGGACAGTGGGCGTTCGCACGGGCGACACCACGACAGCTGAGCGCGCGAAGCAAAATAAAAGAATGCCGAGTGCCCTCATCACCACGCCGGAAAGTTTGTCGTTGATGCTCTCGCAAGCGGGCGGGCACGAGCAGCTTTCAAATTTGAAGATTGTGATTGTGGATGAATGGCATGAGCTGCTGGGTTCGAAGCGTGGCGTGCAAACCGAGCTGGCACTCGCACGTTTGCGTAATTGGAATCCGACATTGCGCGTCTGGGGCTTGTCGGCGACACTGGGTAACTTAGATGAGGCGTTGGCGGTTTTGTTGGGAGGTGTGGGACCCAAATTGAGTCCCAACGCGGCACCTGTCGTGGCGCAACTTGTCGAAGGTGTGAAAGATAAAAAGATCGTGATTGATACGCTTATCCCAGCCGGTACGGACAAATTTCCGTGGGCCGGTCATCTTGGTTTTGCGATGATTGATGACGTTATCCGCGAAGTCGAAAAATCGGGCACGACATTAATTTTTACCAACACCCGGTCGCAAGCCGAGCTGTGGTATCAAGCGCTGCTCGAGGCAAAACCGGAATGGGCGGGTGATTTTGCGCTGCATCACGGCTCATTGGATCGCGTAGTGCGCGAGTATGTTGAGCGCGGCTTAAAGCAGGGCTCGCTGCGAGCGGTGGTCGCCACGTCCAGCCTTGATCTTGGCGTTGATTTTTCACCGGTGGAGCGCGTACTGCAAATCGGTAGCCCCAAAGGTGTGGCGCGCTTGATGCAGCGCGCCGGTCGTTCCGGCCATGCGCCGGGGCAGGTATCGCGTGTGACCTGCGTGCCGAGCCATGCTTTCGAATTTATCGAAGCGGTCGCGGCGCGGCGCGCAGCCTATGCGAAAAAGATTGAATCGCGGCGTTTGATTGAGCGTCCATTAGATGTGCTGGTTCAGCATCTGGTGACCATCGCGGCGGGGGACGGCTTTACTGAGGCGGAGTTATTCGCTGAGGTAAAAACCGCATATGCCTATCGCGATTTGACGGCGGGCGAATGGAGTTGGGTGCTTGATTTTGTAGTAAAGGGCGGTGAAGCACTGCGCGCCTATCCCGAGTATCGCCGGGTGGTGGAATCGGGCGGCGAATATCGTGTTGCCGATGCGGCGATTGCGCGTCGCCACCGCATGTCGATTGGCACTATTGTTTCTGATGCGTCGATGGATGTGCGCTATTTGAATGGCGCACGGCTCGGCCACGTGGAGGAAAGTTTTATCGCACGGTTGTCGATTGGCGATGCGTTCACGTTCGCCGGTCGAACGCTGGAATTGATTCGCGCCAAGGATATGACGGCGTTTGTGAAACCAGCGAAATCAAACAAGAAATTAATCCCGCGCTGGGCGGGCGGCAAGATGCCGCTATCGACTGAGCTGGCCGCAGCGACGCGTGATATGTTGCGCGAGTTTCGTGAGGGCAAAGTGATTGAACCGGAAATGCGCGTGGTTGAGCGCCTGTTGAAGGCCCAACAAAAGCAATCGCGGGTACCGGATGTGAACGAGTTATTGTTCGAACAAATTGAATCACGCGAGGGCCATCACATTTTTTGTTATCCCTTCGCCGGGCGGCATGTACATATGGGTCTGGCGGCGCTGTTTGGGTATCGATTAGGCCAAGCAACACCGGCGACGTTTTCAATTTCTGTCAACGACTATGGTTTTGAGTTGCTATCGGCCACACCGTTTTCGCTGAATCGTGCGTTGATAGATCGAATGCAGTCAACCGATAATTTGTTGGAAGAAGTGCTTAAAAGTTTGAATGCGGCCGAGCTGGCGAAACGTCACTTTCGTGAAATCGCGCGGGTGGCGGGGCTGGTTTTTCAGGGCTTCCCCGGGGCGAATAAAACCAACAAGCAGGTTCAGGCGACCAGCGGATTAATCTTTGATGTGTTCGCACAATGGGATGCGAGCAATCCGTTGCTCGGGCAGGCGCAGCGCGAGGTATTGGAACGGGAATTGGAATTCGCCCGATTACGCGAGGCGCTCGACAGCATGAAGAAACAGCGGATCACGATTATTCGCGCCAGCTTTCCGACGCCGTTCTGTTTTCCGCTGATGATTGAACGCTTTAGCGAAAAATTAACCAGTGAGAAATTGAGTGATCGGATCGCCAGAATGCAGCTGATGTTTGATCAAAATTCAAAATGATGCTAGATATTGTTTTTGCCAACGAAACGCTGCAATTGCTCCCGCAAAAAGCGTTGTACTGGCCGCGTGAAAAAACGTTATTTATCGCCGATATTCATTTCGGCAAGGTCGCTGCGTTTCGCGCTGCGGGTTTGCCGCTTCCGCCCGGCAGCACTACCAACGCGCTGGCACGATTGGATGAGTGTCTCGTCAGTACAAAAGCCGAGCGCATTGTATTTTTAGGTGATTTTCTGCATAGCCGCGATGCCCGCGCCCCAGAAACATTCGCGCGGTTCGCAAGCTGGCGCGGGCAAAATGCCGCGCTTGATTTGATTCTAGTTCGAGGAAACCATGATGCCCACGCCGGCGATCCCCCGGTTGACTGGAATATTGCCTGCATCAGTGAAGGCGAAACGCTCGGGCCATTCTGCCTCGCTCATCACCCTGAGCCCAATCTGCGCGGTTATGTACTGGCGGGGCATGTGCATCCCGCGGTACGCCTGCAAGGTCGCGCCAACGATAGTTTGCGGCTGCCGTGTTTTTGGTTTAGTGCGTATGTGTGCGTGTTGCCCGCATTTGGCGAATTTACCGGGACCTACACTGTGCAGCCAAAGAGTGGCGATCGGGTGTTTGTGGTGGCGGATGCGCAGGTGATTGAAATGAGGAATATCTAGCGTTTGGGATGATTTATCTCACCAATGTGCGGCATGAATACCCCTGCTTTGCGATCCGCGAAAAAAAGTTGCAAGGTGTCGTATACGGTCCGAAAAGCGAGCTCATCCCACGGAATCTCGGCTTCGGTAAATAGCTTTACTTCCAAACTTTCGCTGCCTGAGGAGAAATCAAGATCATTAAGTTTTGCGCGGAACAAGACGTAAACCTGGCTGATCTGCGGCAGCGAAATGGTGGAATACATTTGTTCAATGGTCACACGTGCATTGGCCTCTTCCAGCGTTTCGCGCAACGCACCCTCTTCCAAAGTTTCGCCTTCCTCCATAAAGCCCGCAGGCAGCGTCCAGAAGCCGTAACGTGGCTCTATTGCGCGCTTGCAGAGCAGTATTTTGTCTTTCCATACCGGGACGGTGCCGACCACGACCTTTGGGTTGAGGTAATGAACGTAGTCGCAATCCGCACACACGTGGCGCTCGCGATCATCGCCATGCGGAATGCGCAGTTCGACCTTGGCAGAGCCGCATTGCATGCAAAAGCGGGGGGCAGCATTGGAGAGCATGTTGGCAGATCAGAAATAATTTAGACAGAAAAATGCACGAATGTGTGTGCGAAAGTTTGTACTAAAACATGTGCACGGATTGCTGGATGATGCGTTATCGGATTCGAAGCTACATGCTACCATGTCGCTATGAAAATCAGGATTTGTGAAAGGTTGTTTTTGTGAACGTCATGTTGTTAAAAAATCGATTGTTTTTATCCGCTGCATGCGTTCTGTGTGCCGTTGCGGCTCACGCCGAAGTGGCGGTGGTGCTGAACTCCGGCGAGGGCACCGTCAGCATCATTGACAAAGCCAGCATGACTGAAATGCGACGCATCAACGTGGGTAAAGAGCCGCATCATCTGATGGCGACCCCGGACGACCAGTTCCTGATTGTGGCCAATGCCGCATCAAACGATCTGGTGTTTCTCGATCCGCTGTCGGGTGAGGTAAAACGTCGCGTGGAAAAAATTTCGGATCCGTATCAAATCGGTTTCAGCCCGGACAAAAAATGGTTTGTGAGCGTTTCAATTCGCCTGGACCGTGTTGATATTTACAACGGTGCCGATTTCTCGCTAGTGAAACGGATTGAAACGCCCAAAGCGCCAAGCCATGTGGCTTTCTCGCCTGACAGCTCGCTGGCATTTATCACGCTGCAAGACTCGGACGAAGTCGCGGCGATTGATTTGAAAACCCAGGCCATCAAATGGAAAGTCAAAGTGGGTCGGATGCCGGCGGGCGTGTGGGTGACGCCGGACGAAAAACATTTACTGGTGGGCATGACCGGCGCGGATTATGTGGAAGTGGTGGATTGGCGCACGCAGAAGACAGTGAAAAAAATCTCGACCGGTAAAGGCGCACATAATTTTTTAGCGGTCGGCGACGGCAGGCGGGTTTTCGTATCCAATCGGGTGTCGAACACGGTGAATATCATCGATCAAACCAGCCTGGCTGTGGTCGATACCATCAACATAACCGGCGGGCCGGATTGCATGGAAGTCACGAAAGACGGCAAACAACTTTGGGTGACATCACGTTGGGCGAAAAAAGTGACGGTGGTGGATTTAGCCACCAAACAAATCGTGAAAGAAATTCCGGTCGGCAAATCGCCACATGGCATCTACTTTTTTACCCACGCCGCCAGAAAGTAATTGAGCATGAGAGTGGCAGCAAAAATTGCGATGCTGTTAGTGGTGGCGTGTCTGACCTCATTAGTGCAAGCCGGTGAGTCTGCAAAAGTTGCGGGCTCTGCTAATGCGAGCATCGGAACATGTGTTGGGACCGTCTACCTTACGATCGATACGGGCCACATGGAACCCGCAGAGGAGATCGCGGCAATTTTGAAGAGGCACGATATTAAGGCGACATTTTTCTTGGCGAACGAGAAGACCAAGTTGGGTCCGATGTCCTTGGATCCAGCGTGGTCGTCATTTTGGAAGGCTCGCGCGGCTGAAGGTCATGCGTTCGGTTCGCATACGTGGCAGCATCACTATTTCCGCAGCGATGCAGGCGACAAAGTTAATTACGTGGCTTGGGGAGCGAAGTCGGGCGAGACCTTGAATCAGGGCCAAGTATGTGCAGAAATCAAGCACAGTGAAGCGGCATTCAAGGCCATGACGGGCCGCTCTTTTGATGGCATTTGGCGCGCGCCCGGCGGCAAGCTCACACCCAATACCATACGGTATGCCGAGGCTTGCGGCTACAAACATGTCGAATGGTCGCCCGCGGGATTTTCCGGCGATGAATTGCCGAGTGACAAATTCCCGGCGGAAGGCTTGATTGCAAAACAATTGCGCGACATAAAAGATGGTGATATTTTGCTTTGGCATCTTGGCATCTGGTCGCGCAAAGAACCGCTATACCCAAAGCTTGAGACCTTGATCACCGGCCTCAAAGCCAAAGGATTGTGTTTTGCCCGCATCACCGATAACCCTCGCTGGAAAAAATAGATGTTTGAGTGGATTTTAAATTTGTTTGCGCAACTCCAACAGCACGTTTTTGAAACCGGCGTGCTGCCGGTGGTGCACGCGCTCGGGATGGGCGGATATGCGGAACAGGCGTTTGACTGGACGGAATTTTTTCTGATCGGCGCGATTGAAATAACACTGCTATCGATTTTTTTGGGTGCGCTTGAAAAATGGCGGCCGCTTGAAAACCACATCGATTCGTCTGATAAAAAAATAGACGTTCTTTATACGCTGATTCAACGCCTTGGCTTTGTGCCGCTGGCGATTTTTTTGCTGCTGCTGCCTCTGGTTGATGCGCTTGATGGCGGGCTGCGCATGCAAAATATCATCCCGCCCAAGCTGGAAGATGCGCTGCCGTTTTTAAATGATTCACCGCTTATAAGCTTTATTTTTTACGTGGTGATTCTGGATTTTGTGGGGTATTGGCTGCATCGCGCGCAGCATCGTATCAACCTGTGGTGGGCCTTGCACAGCCTGCATCATTCACAGCAGCAAATGACGTTTTGGTCCGACAATCGTAATCATTTGCTCGACGATGTATTAACCAATGCCGCGTTTGCGCTAGTGGCATTGTTGATCGGCGTGCCACCAGCTCAGTTCGTGACGCTGGTGGTGGCGGGGCGCGTAGTGGAAAGTTTTTCGCATGCAAATGTGCGTTTTTCGTTTGGCCGTTTCGGCGAATATTTATTAGTCAGCCCGCGCTTCCATCGCGTGCATCACGCCATTGGTTTGGGTCACGAAGGCAGTGCGCGGGGATGTAATTTCGCTGTGTTGTTTCCCGTTTGGGATGTGTTGTTTCGTACCGCCAATTTTGAGAACGTTTACCCCGCAACCGGGGTGCGCGATCAACTCGACGGGCGCGACTACGGCCATGGTTTCTGGTCGCAGCAGATGTTGGGGATGAAGCGTGTGGGCGAGGTGCTCTGGACGCGCGGGCGCTGAAGCAGGACAGCAGGCCTTAACGAAGCGGTATGCCGCCTATTTGAAGCCGTGTCACTGCACACTGCCACACGTATAATCCGCGCTTCACTAATCTGCTTGCTTGGGCTTATGATGTCTGCCATTGATGTAATGTCTTCACCCGCTGCAGCTCCCTCGCAAGGGTCGTCTTCACCTGTGGAAAATGTCGCGACCATCGAATCGCTGGACCACGAGGGTAGGGGCGTTGCGCACGTTGACGGAAAGGCCATTTTTGTGGCCGGCGCACTACCTCGTGAGCTTGTCACGTATCAGCCGTCACGGAAGAAGAAAAATTTTGAGACGGCGACGCTCATTTCAATCAAACGTGAAGCGGCCGAGCGCGTCACGGCGCGTTGCAAGTTTTACGAAATCTGTGGCGGTTGTGCGTTACAGCACGCGGATTACACTTTGCAGGTTGCCGCCAAGCAGCGCGTATTGGAAGACAATCTTGCCCGCATCGGTAAAGTCACACCGGAAACCATCCTCCCGCCGATTTACGCAGCGCAATGGCAATATCGGCATCGTGCCCGGTTGTCAGTAAATTACGTCGCCAAGAAAGGTGGGGTATTGGTCGGTTTTCGCGAACGTAAATCCAGCTATGTGGCCGATATGCACTCCTGCGAAGTGTTGGCGGGCGGCGTCGGGCAGATGATTGATGCGCTGCGTGAGTTGCTGTCTACGCTGGATATACGTGATCGCATCCCGCAGATTGAGGTGGCAGTTGGTGCGCGCGTTACCGCGCTGGTGCTGCGTTTGTTGGCGCCGCTGACACTCGACGATGAGGCTAAGCTGAAGGCATTTGCCGACGCACATCAGGGCGACAGAATTCAATGGTGGGTTCAGGTGAAGGGCCCGGAGACGGCGGTGCCTTGGTATCCGTTGGACGCACCGGAATTGACTTACGATTTGCCCGAATATGATCTGGAAATTAATTTTCGTCCCACTGAATTTACGCAGGTCAACCATGCCGTAAATCGATTGATGGTGCAGCGCGCGATGCAACTGCTTGATCCGCTGCACAACGAAAAAGTCGCGGATTTATTTTGCGGGCTGGGTAACTTCAGCCTGCCGATTGCCCGACTCGGCGCGCATGTGATTGGTGTCGAGGGCAGCGAGTCTCTGACGCAACGCGCCAGCGAGAATGCTTCACGAAATGGCTTGGCGGACCGTTCGACCTTCTTCCCCGCGGATCTGTACACCGATCAGGAAGCCGCCATGAAGCGCGTGCCAAAAGTCTCAAAAATGCTGATTGATCCGCCACGCGATGGGGCGTTGGAGGTATGCAATTTGCTGTCTGTTGAATTGCGCCCGGAGTTAAAGCGCGTCGTTTATGTCTCATGCAGCCCGGGCACGCTGGCACGCGATGCGGGAGTGCTGGTGCATACGCAAGGCTTTACGTTGAAAGCGGCCGGCGTGGTAAACATGTTTCCGCATACCGCACACGTGGAGTCGATTGCGCTGTTTGAGCGCGCTTAGCTTGAGTTGGCGAGCGTGCCAAAGTTTCAACGTAAAAAATTGTGTGTTGCAAACGTACCGCCGCAAGTATTCTTGTCGGGGTGATGTCTCAAGGCCGTTTATGGGCGGGCATCTTCAAGGCAATAGGCTGAAACCCCGCGCCAAAGCTAGAGTTTAGCGTTGTGCCGCCAATCAATCGTCTATTGACCACAAAAAACCCCGCTTATGCGGGGTTTTTTGATGATTGTTACGTGACCAGCTTTAGCTTAATCGCGGTTGCCACTCAGAACCAACAACAGATTCAACAAGTTGGAAAAAATGTTGTAAATGCTGATGTAAATGCTCAGTGTCGCGCTGATGTAATTGGTTTCGCCGCCGTGCACGATGCTATTGATGGTGTATGCAATGATAAGAGACGAAAACAAAATAAATGCGGCCGAGAGTGCCAATTGCAGCGCGGGCATTTGCAGGAAAATATTGGCGACGACCGCGATCATCAGCACAATCGCGCCCACGAACAAGAAACGCGACATTCCTGACAGATCACGTTTGGTTGTCGCCGAGAATGCGGCGAGTGCTAAAAACGTGATCCCCGTGCCGCCAGCTGCCACGGCAATCAGTTGCGGCCCGTTTCTGAACGAAATCGCCACCTGCAACAACGGGCCCAAAATAATGCCCATAAACAGCGTGAAGCCTAGCAGCAGATAAACGCCAAGGCTAGAGTTCTTGTTCTTCTCAATCGCGAACATCATGCCGTACAAAACCGCGAGCAATAGGAGCGAGCTCATAATCGGGCTCGCGCGCATGAAGCTGAAGCTCAGATTAGTGCCAATAAATGCGCCGATGACGGTCGGGATCATGGTTACGCCAAGAAGCGCGTAGGTGTTGCGGAGCACCCGGTTCTGGGTGATCGCGCCGGTGCCGGTGTATTGCGGCGTGGTTTGGAGATTAGGTTGCATAACCGATTTCCTTTCGATGGATGAATGCTTGGGCTTGTAAAAGTCTGCGCTGGAGTATATCGCGCTTGGGGAAAAGTAAAAATCAATTCACGGCCGAGCTGGTGCTATGCGCCTTTGCGTTGAAAGTAAAACCTATGACGCGCTTTATCATTAGTTGTTGTAAGTTAGCGTGCCATTCGCAGTGCAAGATGATAAAATGCGCGCTTAAGGAGGTGTGGCCGAGCGGTTTAAGGCACTGGTCTTGAAAACCAGCGAAGGCGCGAGTCTTCCGTGAGTTCGAATCTCACCGCCT
>JBBRFJ010000058.1:0-17768 GCA_038224475.1 Burkholderiales bacterium | reverse complement strand
AAATCAACGTGGCCGGGTGTGTCAATCAAATTCAATTCATAAGTCTGGCCATCGCGCGCTTTGTACGTAAGCGCGGCCGTCTGGGCCTTGATCGTAATTCCGCGTTCACGCTCAAGCGCCATGGAGTCAAGCACCTGCGACTCCATCTCGCGTGATGAGAGGCCGCCGCAACGCTCAATAATGCGATCTGCCAGGGTAGATTTGCCGTGGTCGATATGCGCAATGATTGAAAAATTTCTGATTAATTTCATACGAATAGAGGGGATAGCGACATGGCCGTTAAATATCTCAAGAAAGGCCCAAAAAACGAATAAGGGCACGATCTCGTGCCCTTATTTTTGCAAAGCAATTCAACAACATGATTTTAACGCAAACGAGTTAATTCTGCGAGCTATTCCACACCAAGTCTCTCATCATGTAATCGGAGCAAGCTGGCTGGTGAGCGAGCCGTGCAATGTGCTAGAAAAGCGCCTTCATCAAAGAAGTGATGACAAATCTCACTTTTTCCATCCAACAATACAGGCACATTGTCTCCATATAGCGCCTCTAGCTCCGGATGCAAATCGATGTCGACGACTTCCATTTCCACCTGAATTTGGTGGTGGCGTTGAGAGTTGATCAACGCTGCCACCAAGTCATCACACAAATGGCAGTAACTCCTAGACAAGACCGTCAGTTTCATCATGGGTTCAGCTTCAAAATCAATCGCCCCAGAATGCCATCACTACTTTTACTTCACATCCGCTCGCAACGTGATGTAGCGACTTTCTTCGCCGCGCTTGACTAACAACGCCGCCGGCTTCTTGGTATCCATTTTTGCCACCAAGTCAGCAAATTGCGCTGCCGTTTTGACGTCCACAGTATTGAACGCCAGAATTAAATCACCCGCTTGAATTCCCGCTCTTTCGGCTGCGCCGTCAGCATCTTCTACAATGACGCCCTGACCTAATTTCAGCTCTTTTTTGTCATCAGCACCAATGTCTTTTACGACCAGCCCAAGGCGATTTGGAGTTCCCGGCGACTTAGGGTCTGCTTTCTTATCGCCTACACTAGCCACTTTTACATCCGAAGGCGCCTCCGCTACGGTCACGGTGTAATCTTTGTCTATACCCTTGCGCCAGATCGAAAGCGTAATTTTAGTTCCCGGCGCTTTGGTTGAGATCGCACGCACGACATCAATATTGTTTTTCACGGCAACGCCATTAACCTTGCGAATGATGTCCTTGGCTTGAATCCCCGCTTTATCAGCTGGGCCGCCTTTCTCGACGTTATTAATCATTACGCCCGGCGATTTTGGCAGGCCAAATGATTCAGCAAGGTCGTCAGTGATACCGCCCTGCTCCATCTCGATTTGAATACGACCGCGTGTTACCTTGCCGCCTTTAATAATTTGGTTTGCGGTTTCGTTTGCAGTATTAATTGGAATCGCAAACGAGATGCCGATGTATCCGCGGCCATCCGAGTAAATTTGTGAGTTGATGCCAATAACTTCGCCCTTGATATTAAATAGTGGACCTCCTGAATTACCCGGATTCACCGCCGCGTCCGTCTGGATGAAAGGAACAAATTCACCTGTCTCGCGCGTTTTCGCGCTGACAATTCCCGCCGTCACCGTGTTCTCAAAACCAAACGGAGAGCCAATTGCCATTACCCATTCGCCCACACGAACTTTATCAGAGTCACCCAATGTTACTTTTGGCAAACCAGTCGCTTCGAGTTTTAACACTGCAATATCCGTGCGCTGATCAGAACCGATCACCTTTGCTTTGAATTCACGTTTATCCGTGAGTGTTACGATGACTTCTTCAGCATTCGCGACAACGTGAGCGTTGGTCAGGACATAACCATCCGATGAAAAAATAAAGCCCGATCCCTGTCCCAAATTTCTCAATGGTGGCTCTTCACCACCTTTCGGCGCGCGCCGTGGTGATTTGGGATTCGGGTTACGTGGCGATGGCGTTGCATCCGGCGGCATAAAGCGGCGGAAAAATTCATACATGGGATCACTCTCATCGAGCGGCATGCCGCCCTGAGCACGAGCACTGGCGCGGGCTTTGGTACTCACATTGACCACTGCTGGACCAAATTTTTCAACCAGCTCGGTAAAGTCAGGCAGCTCCTTCGCGGACACTGCGGTTGCAGACGAAATTGCGAGCACAAACATCGTAACAAGTGCTGCGAGCGCGCAAAACGTCATATTCGCTGCCGCCCTTAGAGCACGCAGGGCGGATATATTTTCGACCCTATTGCTTGCTGGCAACCCGCGACAACCAGCACCAAACATCACACCGGTAGATGAAGTAACTTCGGTAATAACAATACGACTATTCATTTTTTCTCCATCAAACAAAATTCAAATATCAAATAATTTTAATTCCACAACTTCATTCGGCGATTTCAAGGCCAAAGTAAAACCGACGCCAATGTCAAAGCGATACGAGCTTGAAGCCAACTCTGATTCAGAGCTTAAACCTGCTCAACCGATCTTGCTGGGCTAAACGTATAGTTTGTAGCAGCTTGCAAACTCAACGAACTCTACGAGTAACACCATCCGCTATTGCCTGAACTGCCGCGAATGGCACCTCGCCCATTACGGTAACCTGATAATCCGCCACCGACCGTACCGCGAAGGTCGTCGGACTATCATCGGACGCGCTTCCCGCACTTATTCGCACGGGAGTTTGCGAGGGCTCCGCAAATACGGATACATGTGATATCCCATCAGAAAACACCAAGTGCGCCACAGGTTGCGGGCGACCGGAAAGCGTGCGCATCATTTCCATTATTTTCTTGAAACCTGCGGGCAAATTGCTCACCAGCCAACCAGTTTCGGCATCTTTTTGCGGAGCCGCCGGCACGGCGTAATCACGCCGCCACCCAATCGATTCTTCAAACTTGGATTTAAGCGATTGTTTAGATACGGCGCGATTTAGATCAAGCTGGGTAAAAACAAACTGTTCGAGCAACTGGTTTCGATCATTGAAGGTTTTTGCGCGTAGAAGCAGGCCCGACCCGAGCTCAGCGCAAAACTTTTGCGTATAACGCATCGAATCCTTTGGTTCCAGAATTATCCATTGACAGTCATAGTCCGCGAAGCGATCTTTGGTACCTGATTTGACTCGGTAATTTTCTGCAATTTTTTGCGGGTTACCTGTCACCAGCGCAGGGAAAAATCTTCCTGTCGCGCGTCGATCAATACTCACAACTTTGGCCTCGGGCTGATAACAATACATTTCTTCATTGCGCCGTATCGTTTCCATCAGCGGGCCATCGAGCGATTCAATTTTTTCGTGCTCGACGCCTTGCTTGTCGACCAGATGAGTAACCCGCCAAGAGGTACTGTTTTCCGGTGTCGAGTGTACATATACACCCGTGTAGGCCATGACGCGGCCTGCCCGTGAAATGCGTTCCAGCCACTCAAGCGCATCGCCACTCTTCAAATCTCGTGATTCACTAGGCCCCTTTTCCCGAATGGAGAAATTCTGAGGAACGACATTTTGACTCACGGGGAGAGTGCGAAGGTCGCCCGCAAAAGCATGTGACAATAATCCTGCCGCGCTAAAAAAAATCGCGCTCGCAAATATGTACTTCACGGATCGCGCCAGTATGCAGACAGGTGGCTGCGTAAATCTGGATGACGAAATAGGAGCCCGGTTCATATCTTGTTCAATGCGTCCGAATGCAAATTGCAACCCACTTAATTTTAACGACCCTGTTTGCACTTTGTTGCGTGGATTATGCCCAGCACACAATGAGCGGAAGAAAAATATTTGACGTACCAACTCATAAACTTATTGCGCCGCAGCTTGACGCAGTTCAGGCTGCTTTAACGAGGCAGGTTGAAACGCCGATGCGTTCGCAAACTGGCGGTGAATCACTAAATAATCATTAACGCGCTTATTTGCTTCGAGTTCACCTGCCGTCACGGCTGCTGCCGAAGGTGCGGACAATGGTACTAGACGCGTTTGTTCAGCGACTTGTAACGGCACGACAACTCCGGTCTGTTGACGCATTGCAATTACACCAATGGCCGTTACCGTGACCACCGAAGCCGCCATTGCCAACACCATACGGGTTTTCTTTTCAACCGCCATTGGCCTTGCCACAACACTCAATTTGGCCGAGACGGGCATAGCGGTAGGCGCCAAAATAGTTGGCTCTGCCGCCAGCTTCGCAAAGATAGATTCCGCGCAGGCCTTGCGTCGTGCAGTGACCGCTGGCGAGTCGCCTCGCAACGCATCGCCGATCAGATGATAGCAATCCCAATCGCCGCGCTGCTGCACGTCTTGGCCGAGTGTTTTGATCGCCGCGATCGCGTCACTACGATCCAGTTCACCGTCCATCAACGCTGATAGTTTTTCGTTCATTTCACCATCTCCTGTCCTTCATCGTGCCTAACTGGGGACGTAACTGTAATGCGACCGCTTCTCGCGCTCGGAAAATCCTTGACCTCACGGTACCAATCGGGCAATCCATAATCTGTGCGATCTCTTCATAACTCATACCTTCAATCTCACGCAGTGTAATGGCAGTCTTTAATTCTTCAGGCAAGGCATCGATCGTTTTGTTGACAATTGCGCCTATCTGCTTCGACATCAATTCCGCATCTGGAGTTGCAATATCCCGCAGCCCACTTGCGTCCTCAAAACCTTCCGCCTCTTCCGCGTCAAACTCAGTGCTGGTGGGCGCTCTGCGGCCCTGACTGATCAAATAATTTTTGGCAGTGTTGACTGAAATCCGGTAAAGCCACGTATAAAAAGCACTATCTCCCCGAAAATTTGCAAGTGCTCGGTACGCTTTGATAAACGATTCTTGCGCGACGTCTTCGACCTCGGCCTGATCACGAATAATGCGCGATAAAAGACGCTCGACTTTGCGCTGATATTTGATTACCAGCAATTCAAAAGCCTTTTTGTCGCCTGACTGCGCGCGTTCAACCAGCTGTTGATCGATTTCTCGATCACTCATTAAAACTGCTCCCGTTTTTAAAGCCACTTCCGGAAGATTTACTTTAGTCGCCTTAGCCGCAATGGCATCGTTTGCTACGGCACCTGCTGCACGCACAACGTTCGCCACGCGGCGCTGTGCTCCCGAAATGGAGGCAGAAGCTTCTTTCAAACCAAACCCGGAATTGATCAAACCTGCGTCGGGTATTATAAACGTTAGCTCAGTCATGTTGTCCTCTCCTGCACTTTGTTTTAGAGTCAAAAAATTGCAAAAAGTCTTTTCTCTATAGCGAGTTGGCGGACTTTAAACAAATTGCTATTTATACAGACCTTTAGATGCTCCAATAGTTCACTTAAGGTCTTGATTTGAACTCGAACTTCCTAATTTACGTATTTTGTGAAAAGCTTGGCAAATGAAAAACTACGATGTACTAATTATTGGCAGTGGCTTGGCAGGTATGTCGCTTGCGTTGAGACTGGCCGAAACCCAGAAAGTTGCCCTGCTCACTAAGCACGAATTACTAGACGCCGCGAGTGCTTGGGCACAAGGCGGGATTGCGGCCGTTTTAAGCGACGATGATTCCGCCGAAAACCATATCCGGGATACGCACGTAGCGGGCGCGGGCTTATGCAAAGACGAAGCGGTGCGCTTTGTGGTCGAACACGGAAAAGATGCGGTGGAATGGCTGGTGAATCAAGGCGTGCCTTTTACACGCGATGACAATAATCACGCCGAGCTCCACCTGACCCGCGAGGGCGGTCATTCGCACCGGCGAATTGCCCACGCCGCCGATGCGACCGGTAGTGCCGTACAGAAAACTCTGGTTTCACAATTAAAAGAACATCCAAATATAGAAGTGCTCGAGCACCACATTGCGGTCGACCTAATCACCAGCAAAAAACTGGGCTTGAACGACGAGAATCGTTGCTATGGTGCATACGCACTGAACAACAAAACCGGCAAGGTTTATACCATCGGCGCGCGATTCACAGCATTAGCCACCGGCGGTGCGGGCAAGGTTTACTTGTACACCACCAACCCCGATGTGGCCACTGGCGACGGCGTTGCCATGGGCTGGCGGGCGGGCTGTCGCGTGGCGAATATGGAATTTATGCAATTTCATCCAACCTGCCTATATCATCCCGCCGCCAAATCGTATTTGATTACGGAAGCTGTGCGCGGCGAAGGTGGCTATTTAAAGCTGCCCGACCCAAACGATAAAACGCGTGCTGGTGAGCGTTTTATGCCGTCTCATGATGAGCGTGCGGAGCTGGCTCCGCGTGACGTCGTCGCGCGCGCAATCGACTATGAAATGAAAAAACGCGGGCTTGATTTTGTATATCTTGATATCTCGCATAAACCCGCCGACTTTCTGAAATCGCATTTCCCCAATATTTACGAGAAATGCTTAACATTTGGTATCGATATCACCAAAGACGCGATTCCTATCGTGCCTGCCGCACACTACACCTGCGGCGGTTTAATCACAGATTTGCGCGGACGGACTGATGTAGATAATTTGTACGCCATCGGTGAAGTTTCGTGCACCGGCCTGCATGGTGCGAACCGGTTGGCCAGTAATTCATTGCTGGAATGTCTGGTGTTTTCGGAAGCGGTGGTCAAGGATATTGCGGCATCAACGCCAGCCACGATTCCTTCGCTGCCTGCCTGGGACGAAAGCCGCGTAACCCATGCCGATGAAGAAGTGATCATTTCTCACAACTGGGATGAGTTGCGACGTTTTATGTGGGATTACGTCGGCATTGTGCGCACCGATAAACGGCTCGAACGTGCGATGCACCGTATCAATTTACTCAAAGACGAAATTCACGAGTACTACGCGAATTTCCGCGTTTCCAATGATCTGATTGAATTACGCAACTTGGTGCAAACGGCAGAACTTATTGTGCGCTGTGCCTCCAGCCGCAAGGAAAGTCGCGGGCTGCATTTCAGCACAGACTATCCTGCGTTGTTGCCGGTAGCGTTAGATTCCGTCCTGACGCCAAACCCATAGTTATAAAAAATGACTTATCTATATTCCGTTAACGCAATACGGCAGATCGAGGCCGCCCATTCAAAAGCTCATCCCTCAATATCGCTTATGCAATCGGCGGGCGAAGCCGTCGCGGCGTTGGCGGCAAATGTTATTGCAAAAAACAAATTAAAAAAATCTGTTTTGGTTATTGCCGGGCCGGGCAATAACGGTGGCGACGCCTGGGTTGCCGCCAGAGCATTACAAATTAAGAAAATTAAAGTACAAGTGTGGCAAATCGGCGACCAGAAGCATGCGGATGTCGCCTCAAAAAAGGCACGTGCTGCCTATATTGCCGCCAAAGGAATTGTTGCCAATCCGATACCGAAGAATCGCCAGAACGCCACGCCCATGCTGGATTCTGGGCCAACATTTGGAATTATTGTCGATGGCATTTTTGGTATCGGCCTGAGCAAAGCACCTGCCGGCGAATTTCGCGATGCTATTCGTTTCGCCAATGCGCAGCGCGAATACTCAGCGACCCAAATCGTGGCGATCGATATTCCATCAGGACTATCGGCCGACACGGGCGTGGCTTTTACAGACACGATCAATGCCGACACCACCATTACATTTCTGGGCGCAAAGCCTGGTCTTTACACCGCCGATGGCACAGATCATTGCGGCAAAATTTTTATCGATACGCTCGGAACAGCACTGCCTACGAGCGACGCTAAATTACTATCCGAGGCCGAGATGGCCGAGCTCATTCCGCAGCGCCGCAACAATTCCCATAAAGGCACTTACGGCAACGTTGGCATTATTGGCGGCGCGCGCGGGATGGTGGGCGCTGCCGTGCTCGCCGCGCGCGCAGCGCTGCATATGGGGCCGGGGAAAGTTTTCATGGGCCTGATTGCAGCCGACGCGATGGCGTTTGATTCCATCAATCCGGAAATCATGGTGCGCCACGCGGCAGATATTGCCCGCGATAAAACAATGCATGCTTATGCAATCGGCATGGGCGGCGGGTCAGGGAAGCAAAATGCAAAGGTCCTGAAAGCCTTGGTAGCCGACCTTCTGGCGTCAGAAAGGCCTGTTTTAATTGATGCGGACGCGCTCGGATTTGTGAAAATAAAGAATTCAAACACGAGTAATGGCGTGCCTTTTGAGGCAAAAATGCTTGCAAATACCCGCCCAGCAAAGACTTTCAATAAATATCCCATATTGACACCACACCCAGGCGAAGCCGCTCGCCTGCTCAAAATCACCACAGCCGCGGTTCAGGCGGATCGAATGAGTGCCGCTATCAGCATCGCCCAACGCGCAAATGCCATCGTGGTGTTAAAGGGCGCGGGCACCGTCATTGCCACGCCAGAAGGTCACTATTTCATCAACACCACCGGCAATCCCGGAATGGCATCTGGTGGTATGGGCGACGCACTCTCGGGGATGATCGCCGCGTTTTTGGCACAAGGATTGAAGCCGCTCGACGCTGCAAAATTAGGCGTTTATTTGCACGGCGCCGCCGCCGATTGTGCGTCCCATCATGGCATGGGGCCAAATGGACTTACCGCGTCAGAGGTCATTTTTGAGGCGCGTACCTTGCTTAATACCGGCTTGCATGATGAGCATGATCATGACGACTAAGCGGTGCGCCATCCGCTGGTGAAGCTGTCGTCATCTAGTCCGCGGATGAAAATGCACTACTTTCGAGGCTCCCTCTTTCTCTGCGTTTTTCGCAGCACCTGAGACAGCCTCTGCTCCACAACCATCGCAGCCGCTGCCGCAAGACTTATCAGCAGCTTTTGGAATAGTGGCGACACGCTGCGCCAGCAGAACAAGACCAATCTTGTTCAAACCAGTGGCCATCACAACGCGAAACTTCTGCTGAGCCGGTTTCGGTGCCAACTTGAATGCAACATGCATCGCGGCGACGGCGACCAAGAGTGAAACGATTAAAACCTCAAACATGTCAGTGGCCTCCCAGCGCTGAACCCAACCCGAACGCAAGCGCAACGCGATAGGTGATGAATGAGGCAAGATAGGCGAGTCCGAATAAATACGCGGCCATCAAAATTGGATAGCGCCAGCTATTGGTTTCTCGTTTAACCACGCTCAAGGTCGCAATGCATTGGGGGGCAAACACATACCACGCCAGAAGCGATAACGCCGTGGCGATACTCCAGGTGCTGGCGATGAGCGGTACTAGTTGCGTCGCCAGCGCATCGCCGGTTTGCGACAGCGCATAGACGGTGCCAAGCGCACCCACGGCAACCTCGCGCGCGGCGAGACCCGGAACGAGTGCGATACAGATCTGCCAGTTAAAACCAATGGGTGCAAATAACACCTCGAGGCCGCGACCCATCAGGCCTGCTGCGCTGTAGTAAATCGCGGGTTGGGTGGCGTCAGCGGGTGGCGCAGGAAACGTGGATAGTGCCCACAGCAGTATCATCAGCGACAAAATAATCGTGCCGACCCGCGTCATGAAAATTTTCATCCTCTCCCACAAGCCAAGCATTAAATTTTGCAGATGCGGCCAGTGATAGTTAGGAAGCTCCAGCATCAGCGCATGGTTGGTTTTACCCGAATTTCTATTCACGATACTTTTAAATACCCAAGCCACTGCCATCGCTGAAACAATGCCCGCAACATAGAGCGCGAACAACACCACACCCTGCAAATTGAAAAACCGCCAGACCGTTTTGTCGGGAATAAATGCAGCGATGATGAGCGCGTAAACCGGTAGGCGTGCGGAACAGGTCATCAGCGGCGCGATCATGATCGTGGCAAGCCGGTCACGCGGATTCTGTATGGTCCGAGTCGCCATTACGCCTGGTATCGCGCAGGCAAAGCTGGACAATAACGGGATAAATGCACGACCGGATAAGCCGACGCGGCCCATCAGCCTATCCAGCAAAAACGCCGCGCGCGGTAGATAGCCCGAATCCTCCAACGCCAGGATGAAGAAAAATAAAATCAAAATTTGCGGTAAAAAAACCAGCACGCTGCCAACGCCGCCGATAATGCCTTCCACCAACAAACTGCGCAGCATGCCGACCGGCAGTAACGCGCCTAAGTGGGCACCGCCCCAAGTCACGCTATCTTTTATCGCATCCATCGGCAATTTAGCCCAGCTAAACACGGCCTGGAATACAAGAAACATCAACACCGCGAGGAGAATCAAACCCATCACCGGATGCAAAACAACGGCGTCGATCGATTCCGTTTGGGTGCCCGTTTCCACTCGCGTATCGACGCAGACCTTGAGCAAGCGACGAACCTCCGCGTGCGTTTCTGCGGGGGATGGCGGCGCGGCTGGATCAGCTGGAGTCGACGCTGCGAGCAGATCGTCAGCGTTGAGGATGGGCGGTTCAAATTGGTCCAGACAGCGAACTAGATCGACGACGCCGCCTGCGCGAACCGCCACCGTTTCCACGACCGGTATACCAAGCTCACGACTCAACTTTTCACGATCAATTTTAATGCCGCGCTTTTGCGCGACATCGCTCATATTCAGCGCCAGCAGCATCGGCCTACCAAGGCGTTTTAGTTCTAGCGCCATGCGTAAATTCAGGCTCAGATTAGTTGCATCGACCACACAAACAATGAAGGCTGGCGAAGGCTCGTCGCGGCGATTGCCCATCACAACATCGCGGGTTATCGCCTCATCTGGCGTGGTCGCGTTAAGGCTATAAGCGCCGGGCAAATCGAGCACCCGCCAGGCGCGACCGCCGGGGGACACAAAGCTGCCTTCTTTGCGCTCCACTGTGACTCCCGCATAGTTGGCAACCTTTTGACGCGCACCGGTAAGCCGGTTGAACAACGCCGTTTTACCGCAATTCGGGTTGCCAACCAAAGCGACCAGCGTTGAAACCGTATCGGTTTTGTCCACTGCCCTAGTGACTTCAGGGGCTCTCGGCTCATTCTCAGGCCTGCGATTCGGTAGTTGGGTGACAGCGTTCATTTTGTTTCAGACTCATCCGCTGACGTTGGAGCTGTAAGCGCTGGCTGCACAAGCCGTCCGACTGAAATAAGTGCGGCTTCAAATCGTCGCAACGCAAACGTGGTGCCGCCCACACGCACCGCGATCGGCGCGCCCGCGAAATATCCTTTTGCGACCACCCTGACAACCTCGCCCTCAACAAACCCCAGCTCCATTAGTCGCAATGCGATTTCGCTGCCTTGCGGACTGGCATCGATGCGCGTGATCACAGCCTGAGCGCCTTTCGGCAACTGATCTAGCGTGAGCTTGACGTCTTGGAAGGCCAGCGGCTTATGGGACACCACGGACACCTCATCTGAAGGATGGGGCGCGGAAGTGGAGGCAACCTTTACATCGTCCAAAATTACAGAAACGGAACTCATAATCATTGACCGTTATTTATGCGACTTTAGAGTCAGTCGTGTCTGGCTGGTTGGCGGGAACTGTGAAGGCATCGCCGCCGACGATGCTGTCCGCGAGGTTCCACGATCACGCTTCACACAGTCCTGGCATTCGCCATAGATTGAGAGCGAATGGTCGCGCAGAATAAAGCCGCGTTGCTTGGCCAGAAGCGTTTGCCGCTCTTCGATTGCCTTGTCGTAAAACTCTTCAACCTTGCCGCAACTGACACACACCATATGATCGTGGTGCTCGCTCGCATTAATTTCGAAAACAGCGCGGTCACCGTCGAATTGGCGGCGAAGCAATATCTTTGCCTCGGCGAATTGCATTAGCACCCGATAAATAGTAGCAAGCCCGACCTCAAGATTTTCATTGAGCAGATGACGATAAACATCCTCGGCTGACATATGCCTTACCCCGTTAGACGCGCTGTTTTCGGCACGCTGAAACAGTTCCAAGATTTTTAATCTGGGGAGCGTGGCTTTCAGGCCGGATTCGCGAAGTTCTTTGGGGATTTCCATCACTCAATTTTCAAATATGTCAGCTTAAGATGCGATCAATTCTCAATGTCATTCTTAACCGCAATTACAATCGGCGGCCGCCGCTTTTGTTGAACCTACAAACAAACTACTATCTGTTCCATTCTTATAGCTAAAAGGACCTGCCATGAAGGGCGATAAAGTTGTCATCAAGCATCTAAACAAACAGCTCACCAACGAGCTCACTGCGATCAATCAATATTTCCTGCACTCGCGTATTTACAAGCACTGGGGCCTTGCGGCGCTCGGTAAAAAAGAATACGAGGAGTCGATCGGCGAAATGAAACATGCGGACAAATTGATCGAACGAATCCTCATGCTGGATGGTCTGCCGAATCTGCAAGACATGCACAAAATTGCCATTGGCGAAAATGTTCCGGAAGCACTATCAGCCGATCTAAAACTTGAATACGCCTCTCAGGCAGTTGTTAAAGATGCCATTGTTTACTGTGAATCCGCGCGCGATTTTGTCAGCCGCGAAATATTTCAAATGATCCTTGACGACACCGAAGAGCACATTGACTGGATCGAAACGCAGCAAGAACTTATTGGCAAAATAGGCATTCAAAACTATTTACAAACGCAAATTGGCGAAGCTGAATAATTCAACTAGCTTCCTAAGCGAAAAATAGCGCGCAGAAAACTTAAAATAAAACCATAAAGCCTCGTCTGACGATGCTGTTTTTTATGCATCCTCGATACGTTCTAAATCTAAATTGAAAGATTAAAGCCGCCGCAACCGTTCTCCATCGCCCGGAGTTCGGCCACGTGATCTTTGACCACCCGAGTGGCGTCTTTTTTGCATTTGCCGCAGCAACTGCCCACGCCCAATTCATTGTGCAATTTTTTGAAGCTGGTACAGCCAAGCTCCACCGCATGGCGAATCTCGCGTTCAGTAACTGCATTACAGATACAGATGTACATATTTTCTATGCCCTCAAATGCGCGGAGTCATGCGCTCATAAAGCCGTGTAAAAGACTGCTTAAACCTATGAATCGACTTTTCTTGTTGAATGAAACGATTCTTACAGCCTTACTGCCACACTCACATACGAATCGTTCTTATTACCGATAATAGCCGTAATAAGAAGCGTTCGCAACAAAAGTTGTGATTTTATTTGTGGTTTTCAAGGCCTTCGGTAAATTTCGTGTTTATTTAAAGCAAAATTCGACAAAAATTCTTACGCAAATATCGTTCTAGACAACCGACACATTCAACCAACTTGCATTGGTGATCAAATGAATGCCCACGCGAATCAAAAGATAGAACCGTGCGTTTTGCCAAGCGTCGGCTATCGCATAAAAAAAGTCTATAAATAACAGCCCGTTTTATTCCAAATCTATTTCCTTTCCCCAATCCTAAGCTGGCTTAGAAACTTAACGCAACGTTCAATTCAACGCGTGACACTAGAGTAAGTTCAACTATTTTCATCGATAATATGAAGCTAATCATTCTCAATTCATTAAGGAACAGTGCATGAAAACCAAAGCCGCCATCGCCTGGAAATCGGGCGCACCGCTCACCATTGAAGAAGTTGATTTAGAGGGACCCCAAGCCGGTGAGGTGATGGTGGAAATCAAGGCGACGGGTATATGCCACACCGATTACTACACGCTCTCAGGCGCCGATCCCGAGGGCATATTCCCCTCGATTCTTGGGCACGAAGGTGCGGGCATCGTTGTGGACGTGGGTGCTGGGGTGACATCACTTAAAAAAGGTGATCACGTTATTCCGCTCTACACGCCGGAATGTCGGCAATGCAAATTTTGCCTATCGCGCAAAACCAATCTTTGTCAGGCGATTCGCCCGACGCAAGGCAAAGGCTTGATGCCCAATGGCACCAGCCGTTTTTCCATCGACGGTAAGCCAATATTTCACTACATGGGCACCTCCACTTTTTCAAACTACATCGTCGCACCCGAAATCGCCCTGGCTAAAATCCGCGAAGATGCACCATTCGACAAAGTTTGTTACATCGGCTGCGGCGTCACCACCGGTGTGGGCGCGGTGATTTTTACAGCAAAAGTTGAGGCGGGTGCGAACGTGGTGGTGTTCGGCCTCGGCGGCATCGGTCTGAACGTGATTCAAGGCGCGAAGATGGTCGGCGCAGATAAAATTATCGGCGTGGATTTAAACCCCGCGCGTGAAGCGATGGCGCGCAAATTCGGCATGACGCACTTTATCAATCCCAAAGAACACGAGAATGTTGTCGATGCGATTGTTCAGCTAACAGACGGCGGCGCAGACTACAGCTTTGAATGTATCGGCAACACCAAAACCATGCGCCAAGCGCTGGAATGTTGCCATAAGGGTTGGGGCCGCTCGATCATCATCGGCGTTGCTGAAGCCGGCGCTGAAATCTCGACCCGCCCTTTCCAGCTGGTCACCGGTCGCGTGTGGGAAGGCTCTGCGTTTGGCGGCGCGCGTGGCCGCACCGATGTGCCGAAGATTGTAGATTGGTATATGGAAGGCAAATTAAATATCGACGATCTCATCACGCACACCATGCCGCTTGAAAAAATTAACGAAGGTTTTGATTTAATGAAGCGCGGCGAGTCGATTCGTTCGGTGGTGTTGTATTAGCATGATTGAAACCATCAGCGAGCACGCATCTTTCGGCGGCACACAGGGGTTTTATCAGCACCCATCCTCGGTGATTGGTTTGCCGATGAAATTTTCGGTGTACGTGCCGCCGCACAACGAAAATTTAGCGAAATCAGGGCACTTTCCGGCGCTGTTCTATCTCGCCGGGCTAACCTGCAACGAAGAAACATTTCCGATCAAAGCCGGCGCGCAAAAATTCGCGGCTGAGCACGGAATAATGCTGATTGCGCCGGATACCAGTCCACGAGGAACCGGCATTGACGGTGCAACCACCGATTGGGATTTTGGTGAGGGAGCCGGCTTTTATCTCAACGCCACCACCGCACCGTGGTCGAAACACTTTCGGATGGAAAGCTACATCGCCGATGAATTGCGCGATCTGATCACCACGAATTTCGCCGCCGATAAAGATCGCCTCGGTATTTTTGGGCACTCGATGGGCGGGCATGGCGCACTGACTTTGGCTCTTCGCCATCCCGGCATTTTCAAATCAGTTTCTGCGTTCGCGCCCATTGCCGCACCCATGCAATGCGCGTGGGGCAATAAAGCGTTTTCGCGCTATTTGGGAACCGACAAAGCGGAATGGGCTAAGCACGACGCAAGCATGCTGATGCGTGAAATGAAAACACCCTTTCCCAGCGGCATTTTGATCGACCAAGGATTGGGCGATAAATTTTTAGAAGCGCATTTGCACCCGCATGAATTTGAAGCTGCCTGCAAGATGGCGAATCAACCCTTGGTGCTGGAGCGCCACGCGGGCTACGACCATGGCTACTATTTCATCTCATCGTTTATGGAAAAACACATCGCATTTCATGCCGCGGCGCTGCGGTGAGCTCAACTCGCGATTGCTGAGAATTCTGAAAAATAATTTGGAAAAGTTTTTGCCACGCACCCGGGATCGTTGATCGTTATTGGCACGCCGCCTAGCGCCACCAAGGAGAAGCACATCGCCATGCGATGGTCGTCATAGGTGTCGATTTTTGCATTGGCAATCAGCTTTTCTGGCGGCGTCACCGAAATATAGTCAGCGCCTTCCACCACCGCCGCGCCAACTTTGCGTAACTCATTTGCCATCGCGCTGATTCGATCTGTTTCTTTCACGCGCCAGCTGGCGATATTGCGAATAATGGTTGAACCTTCTGCGAATAGCGCGCAAATCGCAATCGTCATGGCGGCATCGGGGATGTGGTTCAAGTCTACATCAATCGAGCGGAGCTGCTTCGCTTCTTTACCCGCCTGTCCAGATAGATTGGGATGGGGTGCAACGCCTTCTCGCCCGGCTTCAATCCAATCGTCACCCATCGTGACCGTAGCGCCCATCAGCGCGAGCGTTTCGGCAAAGCGCACATCGCCCTGAATACTGGCTTTACCAACGCCCGTCACCCTTACCAGACCGCCCGCAATCGCACCCGCCGCCAGAAAATAAGATGCGCTTGAAGCATCACCCTCGACATGAATTTCGCGCGGCGATTGGTAGACGGCATTTTCTGCAATGACGAATTCGCGCCATTGATCTCGCAGCACGGTCACGCCAAATCGCGCCATCAAATTAAGCGTGATCTCAATGTACGGCTTCGAGATCAGCTCGCCCACCACCTCGACCGTAACCCGCTTTTTCAATAACGGCAGCGCCATTAATAGTGCAGTCAGAAACTGGCTCGATACATCGCCACGCACTTTTACGCGGCTCACATCAGAACGTTGATAGGGCAAAATTTCCAGCGGCGGAAAGCCCGCGTTCTGCGTGCAATTAATTTGTGCACCGATATTATTCAAGGCATCCACCAGATCGCGAATCGGGCGCTCATGCATACGCGCCACACCCGCTAATTTATAGTGGCCGGACTGAAACGCGAGTGCTGCCGTCAGCGGACGAAACGCGGTTCCGGCATTGCCTAAAAATAAATCTGCCTCTGCGTTTGGAAAAACCCCGCCGCAACCGGTCACAGAATAATCGTCAGCCCCGAGCATTGTTGCGACCACGCCGAGCTTTTCGAATGCGGCCAGCATCACATCGGTATCGTCCGATTTCAAGAGATTGCGCACAATGGTTTCGCCTTCGCACATGGCAGCCAGCAGAAGCGTGCGATTCGAAATACTTTTTGAGCCGGGCAGGACGACACTGCCCTGCGCTTTTGTAAACGGGCCAATATTGATTGATTCAAGTTTTGACATGTGAAATTTTTTATTCAAGCCGGTAATCAAGACGACTCATCACGAAAACTATCCAGATCCCCGGCCAACCATTGCGCTCTGGCGGCACGCGAGCGCGTCATCATGGCGCTCAACGCCGCTGCGTCTCCATCCGCAATCAAAGCCCGCAAACGCTGCGTTTTGGCAATGAAGGCGTCCATTTCGGTTAATAAGGCATCGCGATTGTTGAGGGCAATATCACGCCACATTTCAGGGCTCGAACCGGCGATACGCGTTAAGTCGCGAAAACCGGATGCCGCGAATGAAAAAAGCGATTTCGCGTTCGGGCGCGCGGCTAGCTCATCGACCAAGGCAAATGCCAGCATGTGCGGCAAATGGCTCACCGCGGCGAACACCGCGTCGTGCGCGGATGCCGACATCAATACCACTTTCGCGCCGCATGCGCGCCAGATGTCTTCCACACGCGCAATGGCGTCGGCGGTGTTTTCGGCAAGCGGCGAGAGCACGACATTTTTGCCGTCAAACAACGTCGCATCGGCTGACCCCACGCCCGAGGTTTCACGTCCCGCAATGGGATGTGCGGGAATGAATTGCGCGAATTTTTTGCCTAACTTCTCACACGCCACAGCAATCACATCTTGCTTGGTGCTACCGCAATCCATGACGATGGTGTGATCGCCAAGATGCGGCTCAATCAGCGCAAACGCCGCTGACATTTGCCCCACCGGCACCGCCAGTAAAACCAAATCAGCGCCTTCAACATAATCTGGCGCATCTGAAAGTGATAGCGCACGATTAATCACCTTAAGCCGCACCGCATCGTTCAGCGCAGCGTCGCTGCGATCAACACCAATGACTTCTTCCACGATTGAAGCGCGTCTCAAAGCCAATGCAAATGATCCGCCAATGAGCCCAACTCCCATCACGACGACGCGTTTCAATTTAATCATGTCGCTATTTTTGAAACGGCATTGGCCCGTGAGCCAATATTGGCGGGCATCTCGACACTATCTGCCTCAGGAATGGCTTCCAGAGCGGCGTTCCGAGCATCGCACCTTGAAATACTCCACGCTGTGGGCGATGCTTCGCGGCCCGCTGATAGAAACACTATCGACCCAAAGCCAGCGTAAGCGCTTCAAGAAATCGCGCATTTTGGCTTTCAGT